>JAFRAF010000054.1 GCA_017405545.1 Oscillospiraceae bacterium
AGCGAAGCGAACAGCCTGCTGATTCAGGTGACTAATGGCTGCACCTGGAACAAGTGCAAATTCTGCGGACTGTACAAGGGCACAAAATTCAAGACCTTCTCCGCCGACAGCATCAAGCAGGATATAGATGCCGTGGCATACTACGCGGACAGGGCCAACAAGTTCCTTATAGGCGAAGGGACATATGACCGCCAGGGTCTGGTGGACGATCTCTACACTCTGGGCGGCCCGGCCCAGTATTGCTATTTCACTGTGATAAACTGGCTGATTCACGGGGGCAAAAACGTGTTCCTGCAGGACGGAAACACCCTTGCTCTGCGGGACGGCCGCCTCTCAGACGTCCTCGTATATCTCAGGCAGGTCTTCCCCCAGATAGACCGTATAACATCCTACGGCAGGGCCGAGTCCCTTTCCAGAATAAGCGCGGAGGAATTCGCCGAGCTCCACGAGGCGGGGCTCACCCGCATTCACTCAGGGTTTGAGACAGGCTCGGACGCGGTGCTGCGTTTCATCAACAAGGGCGTCACATCAGAGCAGCAGATCACAGCCGGTAAAAACATCAAGGCCGGAGGCATAGAGCTGTCCGTTTATTTCATGCCCGGCGTGGGCGGCAAGGAGCTGAGCCGGGAAAACGCCATGGGCACGGCCCACGTAGTGTCGGAAATAGACCCGGACTTCGTGCGCCTGCGCACCGCCGCCGTAAAGATGGGCTCGGAGCTCTACGACGAGTGGAAGGCCGGTATGTTCGAAATATGCAGCGACGACGATAAGGTCTGGGAGATAAAGACTCTCATAGAAAACGTCAACTGCCAGAGGGCCGTGCTGGTCAGCGACCACATCATTAACCTGCTGCCAGAGATAAACGGCAGCCTGAGCACGGGCAAATACCGCATGCTGGGCGTTATAGACGAGTATCTCAGCATGCCGGAGCTGGACCGCCGGGTGTATCAGCTGCTGCGCCGCCGCAATGAGGTGGCGGCTGTCAGCGACCTGGAGAGGGTCAGCGAAGATGACATGACCAGGCTCCGGGACGTCTGCTCGAAATTCACGGTCGAAGACTGGGACGAGCGGATGAACCACTTTATCGACAGATACATCTGATATCTGTATGCGTCCCCGCTCCATCGATCAATAATCGCTTTACCGGGGAGGACAGATCATCATGTCTGAAAAGCCCGGAACAGTCATAACGCCGCTGTGCGTCATCGCCCTTGCGCTGTCCGCCGCCGCGCTTGTGATTGCCCGCAAGTCTGCGGAGTCAGCCCCAGGCGGCGTCCAGTATTTCATGTATCTCGGAACCAATGACAAGGACACTGAGCAGTCCGCCTTCCCGCCGGAGGAGGCTAAAGCACAGGCCGAAAAGATACTCATTGACCATTTGGGCGGATATAAGATGAATGAGAACCAGACTGTAACCGATTTTTATTCCGGCATCAGCTAAACTGGTGCTAAAAATTGGGCCGATAATACCAGAACATGACAAGTTTGATAGCGGCGCTGCCTCGTCAGAGGCGGCGCCGCCTTATTCATGGAGTTTTCTCAGCGTCTCTCGGGACACCTTTCTCTCCATTCATTGCCGATTTGTAAATATTTTACTTTTCGCTCTCAGGGGGGCTTGACATTTCTGATACATAGGGTTAATTTGTCTTTAGCACTCGGAGGGTTCGAGTGCTAACGCACGAAATGAAGCTCGTGCGCGGTCAGAAAGTTGAGGTCACCATGGAACTGAGTGAGAGAAAAAAGGAGATACTCCGGGCCATTACAGACGTCTATATTGAGACCGCTGAACCGGTGGGGTCGAAGACCATCGCCCAAAACTCCGGGCTCGGGCTGTCCTCCGCAACCATAAGAAGTGAGATGGCTGAGCTCACAGCCCTGGGATATCTGGAGCAGCCCCACACATCCGCGGGGCGCGTACCCTCGGCGCAGGGCTATCGCTTCTACGTAAACGAGCTTATGAACCGCCACAGGCTGAGCCTGCAGGAGGCGGAGGAGATAAACCGAAACCTCACTCATCGCCTCGGTCAGCTCGACAAGATGATAAGCGACATAGGGCGCTTCGCGGCAAAGCTCACAAGCTATCCCACCTACGCCCTTACCACCACGGTTTCGAATCTCACGGCTGAGAGATTTGACCTGATATTTGTGGACAGCAACAGATTTATCATCGTGATAATGCTGTCTGACAACAGCGTCCAGAACCGGCTGGTACAGCTCACAAGCGAGGTGGATCCCGTTACGCTCGGCAAGCTCTCCACCGTATTCAACGCCCGCTTCACCGGCATCACGGAGGGTGCCATCACCCCGGAGCTCATATCCGCCACGGAGAGGGCCACGGGAGATTCAAGCGGGCTTGTATCAGTCATTGCGGGCTACGCCATAGAGGTCCTCACAAGCAGAGGAAGCGGAGAGGCCTTTGTCACCGGGGCTACAAGGCTCTTTGAGCACCCCGAATACCAGGATATATCTAAAGCCCGTGAGCTGCTCAACTATCTGTCAGACGGCAGCAGGATAATGAATCTGCCCGCCCCCGACGACAATCAGGACATAAAGATCACCATAGGCCCCGAAAATCTGGCGGATGAGCTCAAGGACAGCAGCGTCATCGTGGTCCGATACGATCTGGGCAATGACGCCCAGGGCCTTATCGGCGTAGTGGGTCCCACAAGGATGGATTACTCCACGGTGTCGGCCCGGCTCTCGTACCTGGCGAGGGGACTGAGCTGGCTGTTCTCCGGCGGTGCCATCCTGCCCCCGGGAGACACATCCCGCGACAACGGGCTCGAAGATGGTTTTAAGAAATAATACACACAGGAAACAACAGGGCATCCGCCCTTGATATGAGGAGATGAATGCTTTGACAACGAGCAACATAGAAAACGAAGACTTAAATGAGGAAAAGCTGGACGAGGAAACGGCAACTGAGGAATGCGCCGAAGCGGCGGAGTCCGCCGAGGCTCCGGCGGACGAGAGCGACGCCCCCGAAGCCTCCGCTTCTCTGGAAGATGAGCTGAAGGCGGAAAAAGAGAAGTATCTTCGCCTCCTGGCGGAGTATGACAACTACCGCAAACGCAGCCAGAAGGAGCGGGACGCCATGTACACCGACATAAGGAGCGACACCATCCTGAAGATTCTGCCCGTCTACGACAATCTGGCCCGGGCTCTGAAGCACGACACCGAGGACACGGCCTTTTACAAGGGCGTCGAGATGACCATGACTCAGCTTCTGGGCATACTTGAAAAAATGGGCATCACGCCTATCCCCGCACTGGGTGAGAAATTCGACCCCAACATCCACAACGCCGTCATGCACGTTGAGGATGAGAACTACGGGGAGAGCGAGATCATAGAGGAGTTCGAAAAGGGCTTTATTCTGGGAGAAAAAGTCATAAGATACTCCATGGTAAAAGTGGCAAACTAAAAGCATACGTTTTAAGCAAATGAAAAAACTTTCATATTAAAATAAGGAGGTTTACTATAATGGGAAAAATCATAGGTATAGATCTTGGAACTACCAACTCTTGTGTAGCAGTTATTGAGGGCGGCGAGCCCATAGTCATAGCACACGCCGAGGGCGCACGTACCACCCCTTCAGTGGTCGCCTTCTCCAAGGATGGCGAGCGCATGGTCGGCCA
>JAFRAF010000005.1 GCA_017405545.1 Oscillospiraceae bacterium
TAAGCCTCATGTCCGAGGGCTCCGCATTCACCTACATGTACCAGACCTGCAATGACACGGGCACCAAGGTGCTGTCCAATCCCGACGACGGCATAATGCTGTTTTATGATTCAAAATACGCCTATCACCTGCACATGGTCAGCCTGACAAAACAGGGCAGTTTCCTTGACGATGTGCATACCCAGGCGGCGCTGGACGGAGAGAGCCGGATATGCTTCCATCTCACCAACGCTTTCCGCGCCCGCTTCGGCCTGAGTCCCCTCACATGGGATGATAAGGCGGCAAAGGCGGCTAAGTATCACTCTGCCGACATGGCGACAAAGAACTACTTCAGCCATACCAATAAGGACGGCAAGTCATATGACGACAGGCTGAAAGCCTACAGCCTTGTATTTAAAAAGGCCGAGGAAAACATCGGCTATCTGCAGAACATCTCCACAGGCTACGGCAGAACCTTCATGCAGGAGTGGATAAACGCCGAGGGCGAACGCAGCAACATCCACACAGTCATCCATTTTACCCAGGTTGAGGGGCACAGAAGCACCCTGCTGTCAACTCAGCTGACCCACGTCGGTATCGGCGCCGCCGAAAAGGACGGGCGCGTGTACTATACCCAGGACTTCTACGGGAATTAGGCTGTGCAGCGAGCAGTTTTCATCGGGCTCATTAGCGCGATGAAAGCACAATAGAATAATCATCTCAGGAGGCGTTATCATGGGAAAGACACTGGTAGCCTACTTTTCAGCCAGCGGCAATACGGCAAAGATAGCCGAAAAGCTCGCGTCAGAGCTCAGCGCGGATATCTTTGAGATCAAAGCAAAGGAGCCCTATACAAAAGCCGACCTCACATGGACAAATCCCCTCGCCCGCTGCAACCGGGAATGGCTGGGCAAAAAAGAGGTAGCAGCTGAGGGCGCAGTTGAGAATATGGACGAGTACGATACCGTGTTCCTGGGCTTCCCCATATGGTACAATGTCATGCCTAACGTGGTGAGCTCTTTCGTCAAGGACTATGACTGGAGCGGCAAGAAAGTTGCCCTCTTTGCCACATCCGGAGGCAGCGGTGTGAGCAAAGCCGCTGACAGGATGAGACAGCTCTTGAAAGGCTCGCCGAATATAGTCGACGCAAAGCTGTTTCCCGCCTCTGTTGACGAGGAGTCCATCAGGGCCTGGGCTGAGGGCATTTAATTAATTAAAGCATAAAGAATTATCCGGACTGCTGAGAACAATCAGCAGTCCGGATTTTTGTATATCATTTAGTTTTGATTTCCGGTATCGGCGTTTCCTATCCTCCGGAGCTTATCGCCGAACTGGGCAAAGGACGCTTCATGCATCCGTCCGATGAGCTGTATGCCCATCTCCTCCGCCCGCTCCAGTACATGACCCTTTATCCTTGCGCTCGTGTATACAAGCACCTTTTCGGCGTATTTGCCTCCAAAGCGTTCGGCCACGGTGTTGAGCTTGTACAGCTCATCGGCGTTGAACAGTCCGTTCTTGCAGGACACGAATACAGGTATTACACCGGACATGAGGATAACATCGATCTCGTTCTCCACGTCGACTATGGCGTCGTCTATCTGATGTATCTCCCCGTCCCAGTCTATGCGCACTCCGGTCATGGCGTCCTGATAGCGTGGCTTGCCGCTCCTGCGTCCGACCAGTTGTCTGGCGTGATAACAGGTCATCAGCTCAAGAATAGTGCCCGCCGCGGACAGGCAGGTCTTCACCTGCTCATTCTTGAAGCGTATGGTGAACATCTGGTCTCCGCCTTGATACTCTGTCAGCAGCCCGGCCTTGAACAGTCTGCTGAAGGTCTTGCCGCTGAAGTATCTCTGGCCGTTCCTGCTGAGTATATCCTTTACCTCATTTACCGACATGGAGAGAAGAAGCGGATCGCAGGACTCTGCGACACTCTCCGCGTGCACGAGGGTGTCTATCATGGTGAGCTGTGTGTTCCACAGGCCGCAGTCAGTCCGGCATATAGCCCCCATCTTCTCCATATCCTCGACGAAGTCCTGGGAAAAGTCCCAGGAGACAGTGCCGTCTTTTCTGTCCTCCAGGGTCACGACCTTGCCGCCGTGGAGCAGGATGTTCTCCTCCACGGTAAGCATGGGGGCCGGCGCCTCCGTCTCCCGACCGCCGAACTGATGCTCGGCCACGGTCCCGCTGCGGACGTTGAACTTATGTACCCGGACGCCCCTGTCCTTGAAGCGCTCATAGACCATGCCCATGGCGAAAAGGACCAGATCGTCGCCACCTGTCAAATCGAAAATGCATTTGTCCGGCCCGAACTCGTCGACGATATCGAACAGGGCTTCGGTGAGATTATCCAGATTATACCGGTCCACCTTGCGGTACTCCGTCTCAATATCCGGCTCTACTGAGCGGAGATAGCGCTCAAGTCCGGTCTTTGTCTCCCTCATCTGTCTGGGCTCTCCCAGATAGACGATTCTCTCTATCCCCTGGCTGTGGAAAGCGATGAAGCTGATAACATTTTCAAGGGGGTTGCTGTCGAACAGTTCTATTATGGTCATCTCTCTGCGACCTCTCTCTTGTTCCGTTTTATGCTGTTTCTTAAGGCTGTTTTTCCCTTCAGCTGAGGAGCTGGCGTGTCTTGACTATATCCCGCTGTATCTGCTCACGCAGGGCATCGATGCTGTCAAATTTCCTTTCCGGTCGGATGAAGTGATAAAGCTCAACACGCACATGGGTGCCGTAGAGGTTCCCTTCATAATCGAGTATATGGCTCTCAATGGACACCACGGAGCTTCCGCTGACCGTGGGTCTTGTCCCGATGTTGGTGATGGCCATGTGCTCTTCCCCGTTTTCAAGGAACACGCGGGCCGCGTAGACGCCCTTTTTGGGTATGAGCACACCCTCGTTATACCACATATTTATGGTGGGGATGCCGATGGTCCTGCCCAGCTTATAGCCCACTCTCACAATATCCGAAACGGCGTAGGGATGGCCGAGATACTCGTTAGCCTTCTCAATTTCGCCCTCTGTCAGTAATTTACGTATAAGTGTAGAGCTCACGACCTCGCCCTTATAGGTAAACTTCTCTATCACGTCGCATCCGAGGCCCAGTTCACCGCAGCGCTCGCGGAGCCTGTCCACATTCCCCTGCCCCTTAAAGCCGAAGCGGTAGTCATAGCCGCATACAAAATGCACCGCGTTGAAATCGTTCACCATCCAGTCGATAAAATCCTGCCATGCCATATGTCGGAGCTTATCGTCGAAATGGAGGAATATCAGGTCGTTGATATCAAAACTCCTTCTGAGATACTCTGCCCTGTCAAAGGGTGAATTAATAAGCCAGACCTCTTTTCCGGACACCATTTTGTCCGGGTGAGTGTCAAAGGACAGCACCGCCGGCCGACAGTCCA
>JAFRAF010000006.1 GCA_017405545.1 Oscillospiraceae bacterium
AAGAACTGAAAAAACTCACTGAGCGGATGAAAAGCCCCCTTTTGAGTTTATTGAACATGCCCCCGGCGGAGGGGCGCGGGGCGGAGTGCTTTGTTCAGCCCCGGACACAGGGCAGAAGATATCCGGCCATGAGCAGGCTGCGTGACAAGGGCGGCATTTGCTTTGAGCTGCTGGATGACATCAGGCCCGATGTGCCGTCCATAGAGCGCTGCCTCGTCGGCATTGACGGCCGCTTTGCGGATGTGTCCGACATAACGGAGGACCACGGCTCTGAGCTGCCGGTGTTCGGCTACTCCGGCGGCAGAAGCGATTTTTATATCGGCTTTGCCGAAAAAAAGGGCGATACCCTCAGACTTGGCTTTTCCGTGGCCGAAGGCGCGGGACGCCCGCGCAACGCTTTTGCGTCCCCGGAACAGGCGCCCAGGGTGATAGAGTGGTCCTTTTCCGGCGCGGGCGCGGTTTCCCCGACAGAAGACGGCACCCACGGACTGAGCGTTGACGGCTATGTGGTATTTGAGCTGCCCGAGGGCTGGAGCCGGGAGAGAATTGACGGCACGGAGCTGTATTGGCTGCGCCTGTGCCTCAGGTATCCCGGCTGCGAGGGGGATGTGCGCCTTAGGCAGGTCGCCTCAGACAGATACAGAGCTGTCCAGAGGGAGACTCTCGCTCTGACACGGAGCCTCCGGCAAAAGGGGAGGACAGTCACCCTGTCCGACGCCTTTTCCGGCCGGGCGAAGATAAAGCTATACGAAAAACAGGGCGACGAGCTTCTGCCCCTGCCCTGTGACGATACATTCAGAGACGGATCCGGACTGCATATCCGCCTTGAAAATGAAGCGGAGAGAGAGCTCTTGGCCTGCTGCCTGGACGAGGAGCACAGCGGAGAGCTGGTGTTCGGTTCCGACGGGCTTCCCCGGCAGAGCATTGGGCTCAGTCAGGACGGGGGAAATGTACTGGGCGACAGCCTTGCGCTCATCTGTGATACCGCTATGGAGGACGGAAGCGTAGAGTCCGCCCTTTGGCGGCGGGTGGCCGATTTCCACAACTGCGGGCCCCGGGATCGTGTGTTTGTATATGATTCCGAGAAAGGCAGAATATGCTTCGGCGACGGGAAAAGGGGCGCGATAGTGCCCGCGGGCGACAGAGCCGTGACAGTTGCCGGGCTTGCCTTGTCTCGCTGCGGCGAGGGGAATATTCCCGCCGGGATCATGGAGTTCGACGACGGAGGTACGGCGTATAACACGGAGGCCGTCGGCGGAGCCGGGCGCGAGAGCGTCCAAAGCGCCTCTGAGAGACTGAGAGCGGCGGCGCGTACGCCTGTCTGCTGCGTCACGGCCGAGGATTATGAGCGCGCGGCGATGAACACTCCGGGACTGAAGCTCCGGACAGCCAGGGCCATACCGGATTACGACGCGGAGGAGCCCACGGGACGGGTGGTCGGACCTGTGATGACGCTGGTGCCGGTGCCTGAGAGCGGAAAGGCCATGCCCATGCCGGACGGGAGATTCCTCAGGGCAGTAAAGACTCAGCTTGATAAGCACAGAACCATATGCTCGAGAGTCAGGGTAGTGGCGCCGGAATACGTGGCTGTGGATATTTCAGCCCGAATCAGAGCCGGAAGCGGCCTGAGTAGAGACGATATAAGCATGGTTTTGAACGACCATTTCAGAATAAAGGAAGACGGCTTGCAAATAGGTGCCCATGTAAGGCTGGACGATATAGTCCGCCTGCTGAAAAGCGTTCCGGGCGCCGAGCGCGTGGAGCGTGTGAGGCTGAGCGTGGACCGCTTCGGCTGCCATGTAAGCCCGGAGGGCGACGTATTGTTGCCGCCGACAGCCGCGGCGTATCTTGGAAAGCTGGAGCTTGAGCTTGTATAGCGGGCTCTGTCAGAGAGGAAAAAGATGAGGGATTTCGGACAGAAAATGCTCGAAAAGTGGAAAATGGCTTGGCGTGACGGCCTTTTCCACAATATATGTTCCGTTGAGAACGGCCTGTATCTGGACGTGATGAGGGCGAACAGGGGCTTTGCCTGCCTTCCGGCTGCGGACAGCGGGGAGGACGGCGCCGTGTGGGGACGGGGCCGTGTGGACTGCCTGCTGCCCGGGGACTGCCGGCTGAGGGTCTACGCCTTCTGCTCGGACAGCAAAGCCTTGGGGGATTGGCCGGACATGGACGAGGGCCTTAAGTCCCTGAGAGGGCAGGACCGGGCGGAGACCTGGAGAGTCCTGCGGCAGATATACGGCGAAGCCGTGTCCGAGTCCGGAGAGTTCTTCATCCCCCGCGCCGGCCGATACCTGTGGATAATGCTGGAGCTCATATCGGAGGGCGGCGGGAA
>JAFRAF010000055.1 GCA_017405545.1 Oscillospiraceae bacterium
CTCAAATCTGCAGAACTTCCGCGATATGATGCGTCCCGGCTCGGAAGAGGCCATACTCTCCAATCTGGCCCTTGAGAAAATTGCGGAGCTTGAGAACTTCGACGCCACAGAGGAAGAGATCGAGAAGGAGTACGAGCGTATCGCCGCTGCCAACGGTGTTGACCTTGAGATGGTCAAGAAGTACGTCCATGTGGACGGCATCATTGCCCAGATCAAGCTGACCAAGGCCGAGAACATAGTCTACGACTCCGCCATTCCCACCGATGGACCTGTCCATGAGAATGAGTCCGGAGAGCAGGAGGAAAAGGCTGAGGAGCAGGCAGAGACGCAGGAAGAAAAGACTGAGGAATAAAACAGGTTTTGGGTCGATATGTTGCGTGTGCATATTGAAGTATAGATGGTCGGATAAGCTTCGGTATTACTGGAGCTTATTCGTCTTTCCAATAACTTTTTGCATGGCGGGATTTTCACGGTATGAACTGTTCTTTCCGCGCGTTTATCCGCCCTGATCCGACTCAGACAGTGACACAGGAGGTTTATATGAGTTATTTAGTACCGTATGTTGTTGAACAGACGTCAAGGGGCGAGCGCTCCTATGACATTTTTTCCAGACTTTTAAACGACAGGATAATATTCCTGGGTGATGAGGTCAACGACGTGACCTCCCGTCTCGTGGTGGCGCAGCTTCTGTACCTGGAGGCGCAGGACCCGGACAAGGACATCCAGCTTTATATCAACAGCCCCGGCGGCTCTGTAAGCGCGGGCCTGGCCATATACGACACCATGCAGTATATCAAGGCCGATGTGTCCACCATATGCGTGGGCCTGGCGGCCAGCATGGGCGCGTTCCTGCTGGCGGCGGGAGCCAAGGGCAAGCGTATAGCCCTGCCCAATTCCGAAATAATGATACACCAGCCCTCCGGAGGCTTCCGGGGACAGGCCACGGATATCAGCATACACGCGGAGAATATTCTCCGTATTAAAGAGACCCTCAACAAACTGCTGGCCGAGAACACCGGTCAACCCATTGAGGTGGTAAGAGAGGCCTGTGAAAGAGATAATTTCATGAGCGCTGAGGCCGCAAAGGAATTCGGAATCATAGATAAAGTCATAACAAAGCGCTGATTTGGCTACAGGAGACCGACTATGCCGAAAAATGGTGAAAACAAAACTGTCAGATGCAGCTTCTGCGGCAAATCTGACAAGGATGTGGACCGTATCATTGCCGGCAACAACGCGTATATATGCAGCGAGTGTGTGATGCTCTGCAACTCCATACTCAACGACGCGTATGTGCCGGTGGAGACGGTGACGGACGAGAGGAAGACCGCGCTGGGGAACAATCTGCCCAAGCCGGCCGAGATAAAGGCCTATATGGATGAGTATATCATAGGCCAGGACAATACGAAGATAGCCCTCTCCGTCGCCGTATACAACCACTATAAGCGCATATTCCGCCTGACGAGCGACGATACGGAGCTGCAGAAAAGCAATGTGCTGCTGATCGGCCCCACGGGAAGCGGCAAGACATTGTTTGCCCAGACCCTCGCAAAGCTGCTGCAGGTGCCCTTTGCCATAGCCGACGCCACCACCCTTACGGAGGCGGGCTATGTGGGCGACGATGTGGAAAATATACTGCTCCGACTCTTGCAGGATGCGGAGTTTGACATCGAGCTTGCCCAGCAGGGGATTATATATATTGACGAGATAGACAAGATAGCCAGGAAGAGCGAGAACACCTCCATCACCCGTGACGTGTCCGGGGAGGGTGTTCAGCAGGCCCTGCTGAAGATACTGGAGGGGACCGTGGCAAATGTACCGCCCCAGGGCGGACGCAAGCACCCCCATCAGGAGTTCCTGAAAATAGATACCAGCAACATCCTGTTTATATGCGGCGGCGCCTTTGACGGCCTTGAAAAGATAATCGAGAGCCGTCTGGACAGAAAGAGCATGGGCTTCGGCGCGGAGATAAAGAGCAGGAAGGACAGCGACACCGGGGAGATATTCAGTCAGGTCAGACCCCATGATCTGCTCAAATACGGCATTATTCCGGAGCTTGTAGGACGTATTCCGGTGATATCGCCCCTGAAATCCCTGCAAAGGGAGGACCTCATCCGCATATTGACGGAGCCAAGAAACTCCCTTGTGCGGCAGTATAAGGCGCTGATGAGCTTTGACAAGGTGGAGCTTGAGTTCACGGACGAGGCCCTGGAGGCGGCCGCGGACAAGGCCTTGGATATGCAGATGGGCGCCAGAGGTCTGCGCTCCGTAATGGAGAGCGTTATGACAAATATCATGTACGAGACGCCCTCTGACGATAGTATTGAAAAAGTTGTGGTAGACGCGGCGTGCATGAGGGGCGAGGAGCCGCCGAAGGTGTTCAGAAGGCCCAGGCCCCAGTTCAATCCCGACGAATTGAGCGCGTCTTAGTTTAAAACAGCACGACAGGCGTAGTGCCCCGACAGGGGCCCTCGCGCATAAGCAGCTTTGACCGATGATCGGGGAACGGCGGCTCGCATAAAAGCATAGCAGACAGAAGATGGGGGCCGGCTGTACAGTCAGCCCCTGTTTGCGCTTTTCGGCCTATATACCCGTCTGACAGTAAAAGTGATACAGGAGATACGGAACAATGGGTAGATTTGAAGAGATGGAGCCCGATCTGTACGATGTGCCGGTTATGGCGCTGAGAGGCATTTCGGTGTTCCCGAGAATGATATTGAATTTTGACGTTGAGCGGCCGGCTTCACTTGCGGCTATCGATGTCGCCGGCGCTCACGGCAGAAAGGTGTTTCTGGTTGCCCAGAGGGACATACTCAAGGAGTATCCGGGCCGCAGAGATCTCTACACGGTGGGAACCGTCTGCTATATACGCCAGTTTATCAAATCCCAGAACGGCGGTATGAGAGTTATGGTGGAAGGCCGCGAGCGCGGCGCCCTGCTGAACCTGTATACGGACAGAGAGTACCTTCGCGGTGACGTGGGTACGATGGAGTCCACCTCCCACAACAGAGACGCCGTGCGTATGGAGGCGATGACAAGGCAGCTTCTCGACCTCTATGACAGCTATACAAGCCTGTCCGGGGACTCCGTGCCCGAGGCAATCATCAGCCTTGGCGTGAAGAGCGATCCCGGCTACGTGGCCGACTATGTGGCACAGAATACGCACTTAAAGCATGAGCAGAAGCAGAAGGTGCTGGAACTCACCGATATTGCCAAGCGCATGCAGTACCTGAGCTCCTGCCTGTCCAGGGAGATAGCCGTTACCAGCATAGAGCATGAGCTAAACGACAAGCTCCGGGAGCGTATGGCTGACCTGCAGAGGGAAAACATCCTGCGGGAACAGCTGCGCATGATCCGGGGCGAGTTGGGCGAGGACCTGGACGGCGGCGCCGAGAGCGAAGAATACTGTGAGCGCATAATGGCCTTAAAGCTGGACAAGGAGATAGAGGCCAAGCTGCTCAAGGAGGCGGACAGACTTTCAAAGCAGCCCTTCGGCTCAGCCGAGGGCGCGCTTTTGCGGGGATATCTTGACATGTGTCTGGAGCTCCCCTGGAACAAGACGACGAAAGAGCGCATCAACATCGATCAGGCCAGAAAGATACTGGACGAGGACCACTTCGGCTTGGAGAAGGTCAAGGAGCGCATAATAGAATTTCTGGCCGTAAAGCAACTGGCCCCGGATATGAAGGGGACCATACTCTGCTTCGTAGGCCCTCCGGGCGTGGGCAAGACCTCCGTGGCCATGAGCATCGCAAGAGCCGTCAACAGGAAGCTTGTCCGCATGTCATTGGGCGGAGTCCATGACGAGGCGGAGATACGCGGGCACAGGAAGACATATATCGGCGCAATGCCGGGGCGTATAATGGCAGCGATAAATCAGGCGGGTACCAAGAACCCCCTGCTGCTCATGGACGAGATAGACAAATTGGGAAAGGATTTCCGGGGCGACCCCTCATCTGCTCTGCTGGAGGTATTTGACACTGAGCAGAACAGCACCTTCCGGGACCACTATCTTGAGGTGCCCTTCGATATTTCGGACGTGCTGTTCATAACCACAGCCAATACGACCCAGACCATACCCCGCCCGCTGCTGGACAGGATGGAGGTCATTGAGCTGCCCAGCTATACCGATGAGGAAAAGCTGGCAATTGCCAAAAACTACCTCGTTCCCAAGCAGAGAAAAAAGCACGGCCTCACCGGCAGAACGCTCAGAATAGGGGACGAGGCCATACGGGAGATCATCGCCTGCTATACAAAGGAGTCCGGCGTGCGCCAGCTGGAGCGCGAGATCGGGGCTGTATGCAGGAAGGTCGCCGTGGATATAGCCGAGGGCAAAGCAAAGAGCGTCAGCGTTAAGTCCAGGGATCTTGAGAAGCTTCTGGGCGTGCGCAGGTTCAAGCGGGACACAGTTGACCTGCAGGACCAGGTCGGCGTGGTAAAGGGCCTTGCCTGGACCGCCGTTGGCGGAGAGATACTGGAGGCCGAGGCCATCGCTCTTGACGGCACAGGCAAGCTTGAGCTCACCGGCAATCTGGGCGACGTTATGAAGGAGTCGGCCCATGCGGGCCTGTCATATATCCGCAGCCGGACCGAACGGCTGGGAATAGACAGGGAATTCTATAAGGACAAGGATATACACGTTCACTTCCCGGAGGGCGCCATACCCAAGGACGGCCCCTCAGCGGGTATAACCATGACGGTCGCAATGATATCCGCCCTGACGGGCAGACCCGTGCGCCGCGATATAGCCATGACCGGAGAGATAACCCTTACCGGACGCATCATGGCAATCGGCGGGCTGAAAGAGAAGACCATGGCCGCCCTGAGGGCAGGAATACACACGGTCATCATACCGGCTGAAAACGAGCGGGATCTGGAGGAGATAGATCAAACGGTGCGCAGAGGCTTGAATTTTGTCACGACCTCTCATATCGACAATATCCTCGATCTGGTCCTGGGCGACATGCCCGCGCAAAAAGAGCAGTCTGAGAAGTCCGAGCCGGAGAAAGTGGAGCTTGTGGTCGAGCAGGGTAAGGACGATGACCGCTCCGCAGTGATAAGACAATGATCAATTTCGCAAAGACTGAATTCATCAAATCCGCTGTCAGCCCAAAGGATTTCATACGGGACGGACTGCCCCAGGTGATATTCTCAGGCAAGTCGAATGTGGGCAAGTCCTCGGTGATCAACCGGCTTTTGGGGCGCAAAAACTTTGCCAGAGTGGGCTCATCCCCCGGCAAGACGGTAAATATCAACTATTTTCTGGTGGACAAGCAGTTCTACTTCACCGACCTGCCCGGATACGGATACGCCAAGGTCTCAAAGCAGGAGCGGGACCGCTGGGGAAAGCTCATGGAGCGGTTTTTCGCGGCCGAGGGGCTGATAACAGCCGCCGTGATGATAGTCGACGCCCGCCATAAGCCTACCGCCGACGATGTGACCATGGCGGGATGGTTCAAGAACGCCGCCTGCCCTCTTGTGGTCGTCGCGAACAAAATCGATAAGGTCAAAAAAAGCGAGCTGGAGTCGAATCTGGAGCTCATTCGCGAGACTCTCGGATTTGACGAGAGTGTTGAGATAGTCCCGTTCTCCGCGGAAAAGGGGACGGGGCGGGAGACCCTTGCCGGCCTTGTGCTTGAGCTGGCCGGGCTGAAACAGACATTGGAGAAAACGCCTTGAATGATATAATCACCCATCTGGACTGGTCCTTTCTGACAGACCTGCTCGCCTCAGCCATACCCGCCCTTGTATGTATAGTGATACATGAGATGAGCCACGGCTATGCTGCATACAGACTGGGCGACCCCACCCCGAAGCGGGACGGCAGACTGTCGCTCAATCCCATCAGGCACATAGATGTCTTCGGGCTTTTGATGCTCATGGTGCTGCATTTCGGCTGGGCAAAGCCGGTGTCGGTGGACACCAGATACTTCAGGAATCCGAAGAGGGACATGGCTATAACCGCCCTCGCCGGACCTGCGTCGAATTTTATACTTGCGGCTGTAGTTATGTTCTTCTACGGCTTTCTGTACATAAAGCTCAACAGCAGTTCCGTGGGCGGCTTTGTGCTGGATACCATGTATACCACTGCCCTGTTCAGCGTATCTCTGGGCCTTTTCACTCTCATTCCCATACCGCCGCTGGACGGCTCGAAGGTGCTGTTCTCGATACTGCCTGAGCGTATGTATTTCGGCTATATGAGGTATGAGCGCTACGGCATGTTACTGCTGCTCCTGCTGGTCATGACGAGTACATTCAGCCGCCCGCTTTACAGCGCCACGGGAACGATAATGAAGCTCATGCTTGGCATCGCCCGGTGGAGCTTCGGCCTGACGGCATAGGGGGGCGGCGATTTGGCAGACCCGACATACAGGCTCAGCGGGGTGCTGATGGAAAAGGGCCGACTTGAGGATTTTGAGGGGCCACTCACACTCATCCTGCACCTGTTGAGCAAGAACAAAATACAGATCGCCGACCTGATGATATCTGAGCTCGTGGACCAGTATCTGACATGGCTGAGCAAAATGGAGGCTCTGGATCTGGAGATAGCCAGTGAATTCGTGGTCATGGCCTCGCATCTGGTGTATATAAAGACCAAATCACTGCTGGAAACCGAGGAGCAGCCGGATGAACTCAAGGAACTCATCGCCTCGCTGGAATCGCTGAGCATGAGGGACGCCTACGCGGGCATAAAGGCCGCGGCTGAGAGTCTCATGCCCATGTACATGAGGGGGGGCTGCACATACTCCAAGCCGAGAGAATACCTGGGCAAAGAGCGGGGCTACAGGTACTCCCATGAGGCGTCGGAGCTGAAAAACGCCATGCTGTCAGTGATGACAAGGGACAACAGTCAGGCGTTTGAGCAGGAACTCAGACTGCCTCTGCCTCAGCCCATCATATACCCGGTTGAGCAGAAGACGGAGGAGCTTATGGAGCGGCTGCTTCTGGAGGGGGCTGTAAGTATGGACGAGCTCATATCCCGCTGCGGGAGTCGTACTGAGGTAGTGGCGACCTTTATAGCCCTTTTGGAATTGAGCCGTGACGGCAGGGTGACCCTTGCCGGAGATGATGAGGAACCCCTTGTGATAGCCACAGAGCGGGTCGCGGAGGAGACGGATGGATAACACGATTGAGGCCGCCCTTGAAGCGGTGCTGTTCGCTTCGGGGGACCCGGTATCCAGGGAGCGGCTGGCGGCGGTGTTAGCCGTGGAGGAGACTGATATTGATACGGCTGCCCAGTCCGTTGCCCGACGGCTGGAGGCTGACGGCAGCGGAATCAGGCTGAAAAGGCTTGAGGACGACTACCAGCTCTGTTCAGCGCCGGAGTACGCGGACTATGTGCGCATAGCCATCGAGGCGCGCAAGCCGCCACGCCTGTCCCAGACAGCTATGGAGGTGCTGGCGGTCGTAGCCTATTACCAGCCTGTGACAAAGGCGTACATAGAGAAAATGCGGGGCGTGGACAGCTCGTATACTGTGAATATGCTCTGCGACAGAGCACTCATAGAGCTCTGCGGACAGTTGGAAGCGCCGGGCCGCCCCAACCTGTACAGAACGACGCCGGAGTTCCTGCGGGCTTTTGGGATAAGCAGTGTAAGCGAGCTGCCGCCTCTGCCCGAGACGGTCTCCGACGATGGGGAGAAACAAAAGCTGCGGCAGGCGATAGACGCCATTCAGTCACAGTAGTTTAAGGAGGAAATGCCGGATGAAAGTCCTTGGGATCATATTAGTTCTGCTTGTCCTGTTGGCGCTTGTCCGGCTGGGATGTATAGTTGAATACTCGGATCAGGGCCTTGTCCTCTTTGCGCGGGCAGGACCGGTGAAGATAAAACTGATCCCGTCAAAGCGAAAGCATAAATCCGAAAAAAAGCTTAAAAAGGAAAAAGCGAAAGCGGCCGAGAAACATAGGTTCAAGGCCGAAAAAGCCCGAAAAAAAAGAGAAGAAAAGGAAAAGCTGAGCCCGGAGGAGAAAAAGGCGAAGCGCGGCGGGACCGTCGAGTTGGTAAAAAAGATGCTGCCGCCCGTTCTCAAGGCTCTGGGCAGGCTGAGAAGGAAGCTGAGCATAGAGCATGTGACGCTGTATCTGACAGTGGCCGGTAAGGACCCCTTCGACACGGCGAACCTGTACTGGAAGGCCGGCACGGCCATGGGCTCGCTGGTATCTGCCCTTGAAAACTGCTTTGATATCAAAGACAGAGATATGGGTACAGCCGTTAGCTTCACTGAGGATAAGACAAGGGTCTATGCCTACGCCAGCATAAGGTACAGGCTCTGGGAGCTTATATATATAGCCGGCGGGTTGGGTATAAGCTATCTGAAAGTTAACAGATTGATCAAAAAAGGAAAGGCGGAGAAAAATGGACAGACATCCAATAGGCGAACTGATGGAAACGACTCTTTTGAAAATAAGAGAGCTGGTTGATGCCAATACAATAGTCGGACAGCCGATTACCACAGCTGACGGGACTGTGCTTGTGCCCGTATCTGAGGTGAGCGTGGGCTTTGGCTGCGGGGGCTCCGATTTCCAGACCAGGTCCGGCCCCGGTAATAATTTCGGCGGAGGCGGAGGAGCCGGAGTGAAAATATATCCCGTGGCTTTCCTCGCGATCAGGGACGGAAATGTCCGGGTCATAAATCTCGGCGCTCCTCCCGCGAACACAGTCGACCGCATAGTTGACGCCGCTCCCGAGGTTATCGACAAGGTCAGCGCCCTTATCAACAAGAACAAAAAGGACAAGGAGTATTCCTCTTTTGAAGAGGAGTAATAAGCCTGTCATATAGTGCGGAAGCACTGACAATAATAAGCACTGCCTCTCATTTATCAAAGGTGGTGCTTAATTGTTGATTTCATGGTTAAGGTCGCAGTGCGGGCTTTTCGGTAAGTATGATTAATTTACAGAGCCCGGACTTGTACGTGACTATTGACAGCGGTGAAGAACATGGAAGAGAGACTGCAGAAGATAATATCCGCCAGCGGAGCGGCCTCACGGCGTGCAGCGGAAGAGCTGATAAAAAACGGGCGTGTGACTGTCAACGGCCTTGTCGCCAGTCTTGGCGACAAGGCGGATCCGGAGCATGACAGCATAGAACTGGATGGAAAGGCCCTGCCGGGAAAGGCGGACCATATTTACATAATGCTCAACAAGCCCCGGGGCTATGTGACGACGACACCGGACGAATTCGGCCGCCCCACGGTCATGGAGCTGGTGGACGCAGGTAAACGTGTATACCCGGTGGGCAGGCTGGACATGGATTCCGAGGGACTTCTGCTGCTGACAAATGACGGGGATTTCCACATGGCTGTGACACACCCGTCAAGAGAGAAGGAGAAGACGTACGTTGTGCATGTAAGCGGCAATGTGCCCGGCGCGCTTGATCGTCTGAGACAGCCCTTTGAGCTGGACGGCTACATAACAAAACCCGCGAAGGTAGAGCTTGCAGAGAACAGGGACGATGTGCTGATAATAAGCATACATGAGGGCCGCAAACGACAGATAAGGCGCATTTGCGCCATCTGCGGCCTGGAGGTGAAGAAGCTGTGCAGGGTTAGTATAGGCCCTGTAAAGCTGGGCGATTTGCAGAGCGGCCACTGGCGTTATCTCACAAATGCTGAAATAAATGCGTTAACGGCGGATAAAAGAGGTTAAATTTGAAAAAAAAGCATTTATATCTTGCATTTTTTTCAAAAGAGAGTATTATATAAAATTATTATAAAGCAATTATTTCGGCAGCTCATAATGCGTTCAGAAAATTATTTGAACAATTCGGGCGGAGTATAGCGGATAATTAATGCATCATAAAGCGCCGCTGGGGGAATGATTCCCCGACCCGCAGCCAGGTATGTAAAGATGATAACGGAGGGAAGACAGTGGAAAACGATGTATTGAGCGCCATAGAGGCTGCATCGGGCAGCTTTTCAAAAAGTCAGCGGCTCATCGCCGAATATATCTCAAAAAACTATGACAAGGCCGCATTTATGACGGCCGGCAAGTTGGGCAGAGCCATAGGGGTGAGCGAATCCACGGTTGTGCGCTTTGCTGCGGATCTGGGTTACGACGGTTATCCCGAGATGCGTAAAGCCCTGCAGGAGCTTATCAAAAACAGACTCACCTTTGTCCAGCGTATAGAGGTATCAAAGGATCTGCTGGAGAGCACGGATCTGCCCTCAGCGGTGCTCCATGCCGATATAGAAAAGCTCAAATGTACTCTTGACGAGCTGGACAGAGACGACTTTAACAAGGCAGTGGATGTGATAACCGGCGCGAGAAACATATATGTGCTGGGCATGCGTTCCTCCGCGGCCCTCGCGACATTTTTGAGCTTTTATCTGAATCTGCTGTTCCCGGGAGTCATTCTTGTAAGCGGGAATGTGGCCGGTGATATTTTTGAACAGATACTGAGAGTGGGCAAAGAGGATGTTTTCATCGGGATAAGCTTTCCCAGGTATTCAAAGCGCACTTTAAAAGCCATGGAATACGCCGGGGACAGAGGGGCCACCGTTATAGGCATAACGGACAACAAGAACTCCTTTGTGGCGGAGCACTCCGATATAAAGCTCTGCGCGAAGAGCGATATGGTATCCTTCCTGGACTCCCTTGTGGCGCCCATGAGCCTCATAAATGCCCTGATACTGGCCCTGTCCGAGAAGACCGGGGACGACATATCCAAGAGCTTTGCCAGGCTCGAGGACATCTGGGCGGAGGACCAGGTGTATGAGACCAATGGACAGTGACCTCTGCGTCGTTGGCGGAGGCGCGGCGGGGCTTATGGCCGCCGCCACCGCAGCGGGGCGGGGC
>JAFRAF010000056.1 GCA_017405545.1 Oscillospiraceae bacterium
AAAAGCCGTCGCAAGCGATATACTGCCTGCGACAACAACAGAACGAACATCAATAACAACAAAAAATACGAGTGTCCATATGGACACTCGTACTGGTGCGAGAGATGGGACTTGAACCCACACGCCACAAGACACACGCCCCTCAAACGTGCCTGTCTACCTATTCCAGCACTCTCGCAAGAGCAAGAATCATTATACTGACATCTTTGTGATTTGTCAACACTTAATTCCCCAAATATAAAAAATTTCCTTGCAATATATTGCAAAGAACAGCTTGACAAACCCATTTTGTCTGTGATACAATAAATCGAATATTGTTCTCTAAAAAATGAGCATTCTTTCCGATTATGTTTTCTATTTCCATTTTAACATAAACCGCCCAAAATGCAACATGTTTTTGAGCAATCGGAAATATTTGTTACAACGCATCCGAGCGTATCTTTTCAGGACGGGCGTCCCCGTCTGTCCAATCCTCAGGAAAAGGAGTGAGGCCAATGCCTAAGGACGTCGCCTACGGCAAGACACACAGGAAAAGCTTTGCAAAATCCGAAGAGATCCAGGACATCCCCAATCTTCTGGAGATCCAGAAAAACTCCTACCGCTGGTTCCTTGATACGGGACTGGAGGAGGTTTTCCGGGATGTCGCCGCAATCACCGACTACACCGACACCCTCGAGCTCACGTTTGTAAATTACAAAATGGACGAAAAGCCCAAGTACAGCGTCGAGGAGTGCAAGGCGAGAGACGCCACATACGCCGCCCCCCTGAAAGTGGGCGTCTGCCTTCACAACAAGGAGACCGGCGAGATAAAGGAGCAGGAGATCTTCATGGGCGATTTCCCGCTTATGACCGCCGGCGGCACCTTTATCATCAATGGCGCGGAGCGTGTTATCGTATCACAGATCATCCGTTCCCCCGGCGTGTACTACGAAAAGAAGACCGACAAGACCGGCACCTCCATATACGCCGCCACCCTCATCCCCTACAGGGGCGCATGGCTGGAGTATGAGACGGACGCCGGCGATGTGTTCAACGTCCGCATAGATAAAAACCGTAAGCTGCCCATCACCTGGCTCCTCAGAGCCGTGGGACGCCGCACCGAGGATCCCAGCACCTGGCTGTCCATGAGCGGCGGTGACGTGAGCGTCGAGACCGACGAGCAGTTCAGGGACATCTTCGGCGAGGACAGGCGCATCACCGCCACCCTTGAAAAGGACACCAGCAAGACCCGCAACGAGTCCATGATAGAGATATACCGCCGCATGCGCCCGGGGGATCCCCCCACGGTGGATTCCGCCGAGACCATGCTGAACAACTTCTTCTTTGACCCGAGGCGCTATGATATCTCCACCGCGGGCCGCTATAAGTTCAATAAAAAACTGGCCATATGGCACCGTCTGAGCGGCCATCAGCTCACCCGTCCCCTGGCAGATCCCCTCACCGGCGAGATCGTGGCCGAGGAGGGCGAGGTCCTCACCCGCGACCGGGCCGAGGAGCTGGACGCCCTGGGCATCATCGAGGCCTGGATTCGCACTCCCGACGGAAAAGAGCTGAAGGTCTTCTCCAACGGCATGGTGGATATCGACCGTTTTGTGGATTTCGATCCGGCCGAGCTGGGCATAAAGAGCCGGGTCCGCTACATTATATTAAAGGATCTGCTCGACAAGTACTCCGGCGATGAGCTCAAGGAGGCCATTGCCGAGAACATGGCCTATCTGGTACCCCACACCATCATCCCCGACGACATTTTCGCCTCCGTCAACTATCTCAACTGCCTGGCCAACGGCGCCGGCAACCCCGACGACATTGACCACCTGGGCAACAGGCGCATGAGATGCGTGGGCGAGCTGCTGCAGAACCAGTTCCGCGTGGGCTTCAGCAGAATGGAGAGGGTCATCCGTGAGCGTATGACCCTGCAGGATTTGGATATCATCACCCCCCAGAGCCTTATAAATATCAGACCTGTGACAGCGGCCATAAAGGAATTCTTCGGTTCCTCCCCCCTGTCCCAGTTCATGGATCAGACCAACCCTCTGGCCGAGCTGACGCACAAGCGCAGAAGGTCCGCTCTGGGCCCCGGCGGTCTCTCCCGTGAGAGGGCGTCCTTCGATGTCCGTGACGTACACTACAGCCATTACGGCCGCATGTGTCCCGTAGAGACCCCTGAAGGCCCCAACATCGGCCTTATATCCTATCTGGCATCCTACGCCAAGGTCAACGAATACGGATTCCT
>JAFRAF010000057.1 GCA_017405545.1 Oscillospiraceae bacterium
CATGGATTATCAAATCATAAAAAGCAAGAGGAAGACCGTAGGCATACAGGTCAAAATGGGCCGGGTAATAGTCCGGGCCCCCATGCGCGCCGGCAGGGCCGAGATCGAGTCCTACGTACAGCGGCTGCGCCCGTGGATTGAAAAGCAGCTGGAAACACAGCGCAGGCGTGAAGCAGAGGCGGAGAAGCTGCCTCCCCTGTACGATGAGGATATCCGGGCCCTCGCGGAAAAGGCAAAGGCGCGCATCCCGGAGAGAGTCGCCTACTACGCCCCGATCATCGGCGTCAGTTACGGCAGGATAACAATACGCAATCAGCGCAGCCGCTGGGGCAGCTGTTCATCCAAGGGGAACCTGAACTTCAACTGCCTGCTCATGCTGACCCCTCCGGAGGTCCTTGACTGCGTGGTGGTGCATGAGCTATGTCACATAAGGCACATGAACCACTCAAAGGAGTTCTATGCCGATGTGCTGCGGGTCTGCCCCGACTACCGGGAATCGGAAAAATGGCTCAAGGAAAAGGGCTCAGCCCTCATGCAGAGCGTTGTGCGGGAGCAGACTTGAGCATAAGCCCCGGATAACTCCCTTCTGCCCTGGCGGAAGGGAGCATTTGATATTATGCGTTCAAAGCAACTGTCAGTTGCGTGAAATGCAGGATGACCAGTGGTAGAATACATTCAGATGGAGGTGGTCAACACGGATACAAAAGACATCATTTTTAATCTCAGAACAAAAAGGGGCCTGTCACAGGATGAGCTGGCCGAAAAGGTCCTCGTGACCAGACAGGCCGTATCACGCTGGGAAACTGGAGAAACCATACCTAATACGGAGACGCTGAAGCTGCTCTCCGAGTTTTTCGACGTCTCGATCAACACCCTGTTGGGATCTCCCCGTAAACTGATTTGCCAATGCTGCGGCATGCCCCTTGATGACTCCGTCATCAGCAGGGACAAGGACGGCACATTTAACGAGGATTACTGCAAGTGGTGTTACGCCGACGGTGAATACACTTACAGCAACATGGATGACCTGATCGAGGTCTGCGTCGGCCATTTGAAGAATGAGAACTGTTCTGAGGAACAGGCCCGCTCCCACCTGAGGGACACTCTGCCAAAACTGGACTACTGGAAGCGATACGAAGAGCTCGGGGGCGGAAAACGCTTTGAGGAATTAAAAAAGCAGCTCATAGATGAGTTCAACGCCCTGCAAATCGAGGGGATGCCCAAGGTTAAAAAGCTCAACGCACTTGTGGGCAGCTTTGTAAACCTGGAGTATCGGCTTCCAAATGGAAAAACGGTCAAATTTCTGGACGACGGGGCAACCTATCTGGGGAATCAGCTGGAATCCGAATTCGGCGGTGACCGCTGCTTTGGCATTCTCGCAAACATGGACTTTCTCCTGGTCGCCACCTACGAAGAGGGTGGTGAGAACCCCGAGCTGGTGATCTATAAGAAACGATAAACCCCGAACAGTCAAACTGCCGACAGTAGTTTTTGTGAGGCTTTACCCAGCTTTCACTTTGCCTGTAAGCAATTATCAAGCCATATAAAACGCCCCGGGTCTGTGTCAGCGACACAGACCCGGGGGTGCTTTTTCATTCTTTGTATTAAAAAACTGCGTCGGATCTACGGTCTAAGCGCCTCCAGTGCCGCCTCCTCGGCGTGAATCAGCGCCGTGTCAAACACGGGAAGCTCCGTATCCCCGGACTTCACCAGCAGGCCCAGCTCCGTACAGCCCAGGATAACGCCCTGTGCGCCCCGGGCGCTCAGCCTGTCGATGGCGTCCAGCAGGACCTGTCTGGATTCCCCGCTTATGACGCCCACACACAGCTCGTCAAATATGATGGAGTTGACCCTGTCTATCTCATCCCCCTCAGGGACAAGCACCTCTATACCCTCGCGCACCAGCACGTCCACATAGAAATCCTGGGTCATGGTGTATTTGGAGCCCAGGAGGCCCACGGTGGATATGCCCGCGGCCTTAAGCCTCTTTGCCGTGACCTGTGCGATGTGGAGCAGGGGCACGGAAATACTGTCCTCAATCTCCGGGGCCACCTTGTGCATGGTGTTCGTGCATATTACGATGAAGTCGGCGCCGGCCGTCTCCAGCCGCTTTGCGGCGTCCGACAGTATCTCCGCGCTTTTGTCCCACCGCCCGGAGGACTGACAGCGCTCTATCTCGTCAAACTCCACGCTGTAGAGAAGTATCTTCGCCGAATGCAGGCCGCCCAGCGCGTTTTTGACCGTCTCGTTGATGACCTGATAGTAGGTTACCGTGCTCTCCCAGCTCATTCCGCCCAAAAGCCCGATTGTTTTCATGATCGATCCCTCCTGAAATCTATTAATGCGTATTTCCATCTACAGTGCCGCGAAGCGCTCCGCGCCCTTTCTGTCCAGCCAGCGAAGCACCGCAAGGGCCGCGGCGGCGAACAGTACAGTGCATATGCCCAGATAGGCCGCCGCGCCCAGCTTATAGCCCACAAGCATGTATATGCCCGCGAAGAACACGCTGACGCCCCAGCTGCCGAACAGCGCAAGGGTGACGGCGCCGCTCTGCTTTATCGGCGCCAGCTCGCTGGTCCAGTTCAAAAGCGGCATCCTCAGCCCCACAGCCACGGCGCACAGGGCCGAAAACACGGAGTACACCAGCGGCATGGCGCACAGCAGCAGTCTGAGCCCGACCGAGCCCTTCACTATAACTGCCGAACATATAACGGCAAAGAGCATGGGCAACGCCGTGAGTATGATCTGGACGGCCGCCTTGGACCTCAGAGCAGTTCTCGGCTCAAGGGGCATGGACTGGGGTATCCACAGGCTCTTGCCCTCTAAAGACACCGCGGGGGCCGCCATATCGTTCATGGACGATATGAGGCACAGCATGGCGCACAGAAGGACCGCGGCGCAGTCCGGTCGGCCGGAGAATACAGAACCAATAGTATCTACAATATCCCGCCCGGCGAACAACAGCAGCACACCCATGGCCGGGAGCAGCAGTACGCCCAAGCCGCAGTTCAGCATATAGTTCGCGCTGGAGCTAAAGCGGGCAAACTCCTTGCCCAGCAGGGCGCCGAATACACTTCTCTCCCTGAGGGGCTTTTCCACATAGCGGAGCTTTTTCGTATTGCCGCTGTCGGTGGCGATGTTTATAAAGCTCCGTGAAAGCCCCGTCCACACAAGCGCGAACAGCAGGGCAGTTACGGCGGCAAAGACGGCCGTCGCAAGCCAGTCCCCCTCGCCTATCCTGCCGAAGAGATAAAGCCCGTAGGCCGCGCCCCGGATACTCTCCCCGTAGGCCTCAGCGTTTAGAACAATGTCCCTGATGAGATCGCTGGCCTTGAAATAAAGGAAGTAGTAGGCCCCAATGAACAAAAGGGAGATGATAACCATGATAAAGCTCTTTCCTTCTGGGAGGATGCCCTTAAAGGCGATAGTGAGAATAAGGTACTCATAAGAAAAATCAAACTTAAAAAATATCTTAAAGAATGAAACCATCAAGTATTTTAAAGGTTGCCGTACTGGCAATGCCGTTAATGTTATCTTCTTGTATCTTCCACAAGAAGGCAGTGAAGGAAGAGGCTTCAAAACCATTGACAGCTGAAGAACTGAGTGAGAAGAATTTTGTCGAGAGGGTTCAGGACAATGTTCAGTCTGCCCGTTTTGTCACTTCTAAGGTGAAGTTCTCCGTTGAGGTAGGGGCTCAGAAGCTTACTCTCACAGGAAACCTTAAGATGAAGCGTGACGATGTTATCCGTCTGCAGCTGATGGCCTTCGGATTCGTTGAGGCAGGACGTATTGAGATGACTAAGGACTATGTGCTTATCATGGACCGTATCAACAAACAGTATCTCAAGGCTCCTTGGATGCAGATTGACTTCCTTCGTAACAGTGGCCTGAACTTCACTTCTATGCAGGCTCTCTTCTGGAATGAGCTGTTTAAGCCCAACCCAGTGATTGTCGGTAAGAAGGCTCTGGCTGATACCACTGCTACATACCAGACCATTGAGAGTGGCGACGACATGATCTTACAGCTCAATGATGGCAAGATGGACTATAGCTGGCTCGTAGGTCGTAATGATGCTCTTATCAAGATGGCAAATATCCAGTATAAGGACCGTTTCAATTCTGATAATAATGCTCAGTTAAACTGGGATTACGATAAGTTTGAGACCTTCTCTGGCAAGAAGTATCCAATGAAGCATGCTATCGCTCTTACTACTGCTAAGAAGGAGGTTAAGCTTGGTATGTCACTTAATTATATTGGAAGTGATACAGAGTGGGAGACACGTACAGAGGTGTCTAACAAATATCGTGAGGTGACTGTCGATGAGATTCTGCGTCGCTTCATGTCGCTCTAATACAATAGGTGAATAGTGAGTAATAAGGTAAGAAGATTGTTTTTTAGGAATTATATGGTGATAGTGCTTACGGCACTATTCACCTTTTATTGTTCGCTGTTCACAACAACTGCCGTAGCCCAGAAGAAGACTACGACAAAAACAGTCTCCAAGAAGCAACCTGTTAAAAAACAGGCTGCTAAGTCCACGCCAAAGAAAAAGTCAATAAAGAAAAGTCAATCTCAGAAGACACAACCCAAGCAACGAGCTGTAACAGTCAAAGGTCTCCAGAACCAGCGCCAGCAGCTTCAGAAGCAGATGAAGGAACAGGAGCGTAAGCTTCGTCAGAATGAGAAGGATGTAAAGGCCCGTCTTCAGAATCTGATGATTATCAATACGGAGATCAGTGACAAGCGGAAAACCATTGATACTATCCGTCGTGATATTTCCACTCTCGATGGTAACATCAATACGCTGAGTCTTCAGTTGGGTAATCTCGAGAAGGAGCTGGCTGTACGTCAGGACAGATTCAAGAAGTCTGTGAGATATATGCATCGCAATCGTGGTATACATAACCAGCTTATGTTTGTCTTCAGTGCGAAGAATTTCTCACAGATGTTCCGTCGTATGCGTTTTATGCGAGAGTATGCTGTATATCAGCGTGCTCAAGGTGAGGCTGTCAGATCGATGCAGGCTCAGGTGGAAGAGGCGATGGCTGAACTCTCTACTTCCAAGAAGCAGAAAAACGCCCTTCTCGTCAGGGATGAACAGGAGAAGAGAGCTCTTGAAGGCAAACAGGCAGAACAACAGAATGTGGTAAACTCTCTACAGAAACAGCAGAAGGCCATTCAAAGCATTCTTGAACAACAACGTAAGAAAGATGCTGCCCTCAATGCCCAGATCGACAAGATGATTGCTGAGGAGATAGCCCGTGCCAAGGCTCGTGCTGAGGCAGAGCGGAAGAGAGCTGCTGCCGAGGAGGCCCGTAAGAAACGTGAGGCTGAACTGGCCAGGAAGAAAGCTGAGGCAGAGGCTGCTGCCAGAGAGAATGCCCGTCGTATTGCTGAGGCCAAAGCCAGGGAAGAGAAGGCAAAGGCCGAGGCTCGTGCTGCTGCAAGGAAGTCAGAGATGGAGAGGGCTGCTGCAGAGAAGGCTGCCCGTGATGCAGAGAATGCACGTAGGGATGCGGAACGTAAGGCTGAGGCAGAGAAGAAGGCTCACGAAAAAGAGATGGCTGCCGCTAAGAAGAAATCTGAGGAAGAGTGGTCTGTCTCTTCAGAGGATCGTCGTCTGAGTGGTAACTTTGAGAGTAATAAGGGCAGGTTCCCAATGCCTATCATCGGACCTTATAAGATTGTGAATACACAAGGACAGAACCGTGTTGAGGGTTTGAAAGGTACAACGATAAGGGAACTGCGAGGTATAGAACTGAAAGGACAGCCTGGTGCACAGGTACGTAGTATATTTGATGGTGAGG
>JAFRAF010000058.1 GCA_017405545.1 Oscillospiraceae bacterium
ATCCGCCGAGAGCGGGCTGATAATCGCCACGGGCGGCGGTGTCGTCACGGTGCCGGAGAACCGGCCCCTCATCCGCCAGAACAGCGTATGCGTGTTTCTGGAGCGGGAGCTTAATGAGCTGCCCATCGCTCAGCGGCCCCTGTCCCAGAGCGTTGGGGTGCAGGAGCTGTGGCGTCAGCGGGAGCCCCTGTACAGACAGTGGTGCGACCTGAGCATCAAAAACGAAGTGCCGCCCCGGACGGCCAGAGAGATAAAGGAGGCGCTCGGACTGTGAAGCTGCTTGTGATAAACGGTCCCAATCTGAACATGCTGGGCATAAGGGAGCCGGACATCTACGGCAAAAACACCCTCGCCGACCTGTATGAGCTCATCGAAGAATACTGTAAGGGCAGGGGGATAGAGCCGGAGTTTTTCCAGTCCAACCACGAGGGGGACATAGTCGACCGCATACAGCAGGCCTACGGCAAATCCGACGCTCTTGTGATAAACCCGGCGGCCTACACCCACACCAGCGTGGCCATACCCGACGCCATCAAGGCCGTGGGCATCCCGGCTGTGGAGGTGCACCTGTCGGATATCAACGCCCGCGAGGCCTACCGCCGCCTGTCCTATACCTCCGAGGCCTGCATAGCCACCATAGCGGGAAAGCACTTTCAGGGCTATATGGAGGCCATCGATCTGCTGATCGGGCATTTAAAGGGCTGATTGACAGCTTGTCATAATATAGGGTATAATCTGTTTAACAGTGTTTCGATGACCGTTATAAAAAACAACAGGAGGAAAAACCTATGAAGAGAAAACTCATGTTCGGAGCGGTCCTGCTCGTGTGCGCGGCCCTTCTGTGTGCCGTCAGCTTCGCCGCGGGGAACAGCTACTCAAAGGAAATCACGGCCCATTACCGAGACATAAATCTCGTGGTTCACGGCGACAAGGTCATCCCGAAGGACGTCAACGGCAAGGTGGTTGAGCCCTTTATCGTTGACGGAACGACCTATCTGCCGGTGCGCGCGGTGAGTGAGGCCCTCGGCAAGACGGTTGAGTGGGACGACGCGACCAGCACTGTGTCCATAAAAAGGCTGGACGGCGAACGCTTCAATGAAACCATCATCATGGAGGGCATGGAGGAGACCGTCAGATACGAGCATATCATAAACAAGACCATCGGCTTCGAGATGGATTATGACTATGAGTCCTTTGTACGGAACAGCGAATCAGATATGGAGCGCTTCGTCTCAATCTGGGACGACCAGGAAAAGCCTGAGAACTATCTCAAGGTAACATACAGCACAGATGATGCCGAAACAGCCGCTGGAGCTATTTGCGCGATTCTTTCGGTTGAATACGATATCATCAGAGATGATTCGTATGAGCTTGACCGCGCGGGTAGCTGCACAAGAATTGAAGCGTCCGAAATCAAGGGCACAGGCAGGATGGCCGATCAGATACAGGTGGCGTATGTAATCCCGGCCGGTGATGGCTGCATCGTCGCCAGAGCGTACTACGCTATTGAGGCCGCCGAGGGCTTCGGCCACAGGTTCCACTATATGATGGATACTCTCGAGGTCATTGACAGAACTGTTGAAGGAACGATTTCTAACGATCAGGCCCTCTCCGCGGTCAAAAGCTATTGCTATGCCGCCAATCCTGATCTGAAGGGTATCGTAGAATCCGGTGAATACTCGGTGTACTGGACTGTTGCCTCAAGCAGCGATAAAGAGATCGTGGTTCTGTTCAGGTCATACACCGGAGCGCAGATACGCTATCATGTTGACCGCAATACGGGAGAAACATATGCCACAGAGCTCGTCCCCGGCACATCTTCCGAGGAAAAGCGGACGGATGAAAGCTTCAATGTGAAGGATTATCTGTAAAAAACCGATAAAAATAAACAAAACAAAAAGGCAGAAGCGAAATCGCTTCTGCCTTATTTACGCCTGTCGGCTGTGATCCGTGCTTTAATTCGCGGACGTCTGCCCCTGCGGCTTCACGCACAGGGGAAAACTGAGCTGCGCTTTGAAGAGATCGCCGTCTATTATCAGCTCGAACGTGCCGTTCTGCAGCTCCGTGAGGCTCTTGGCTATGGACAGGCCCAGGCCGCTGCCCTCGGTGGAGCGGGATGTGTCGCCCCGGACAAAGCGCTCCATGAGCTCCTCGCTGGATATGTTCAGGGGGTAGTTTGATATGTTTTTAAAGGTTATTATCAGCTGGTCCTCCCGCGGCTCAGCGGAGACGTATACGCGGGTACCCTCGAGGGCGTATTTGCATACATTGCTCAGCAGATTGTCGAAGACGCGCCACATGAGCTTGCCGTCGGCCCATATCTCGGTGGGGCCGTCGCTGTCCTGAATGAGCTCCAGCTGGCGCTCATTCAGCCTGTCCTCGTATTCGCCTATGGCCTGGGACAGCAGGAGGGAGCAGTTGACGCACTCGATATTCACCGGTATGTTCCCCGTGGAGGCCTTGGACGCCTCGACCAGATCCTCGGTCAGTTTTTTAAGTCTCATGGACTGGCGATCCAGCACCTGCACGTATTCCGCGGCCTTCTCGGAGCCCAGATTCTCCTTTTTAAGCAGGTCAACGTAGTTGACAATGGAGGTTATGGGTGTCTTTATGTCGTGGGATACATTTGTTATGAGCTCTGTCTTAAGATGCTCGGACTTCATGCGCTCATCCACCGCCCGCTGCATGCCGCCGCTTATGCTGTTTAAGTCCTCGGCGTGTTTTTTGAAGTCCCACAGCATGTGCTTTAAATCTATGCTGTGGCTGAGATTGCCCGCGGCGATCTCATGCCCGCCCTTTTGCAGCCTCTGCATGTTCATGGCCGCGGTTAAGAGCAGCGCCGTGAGCAGTATCTTTTCAATGAACCACAGCGGAAGGAGCGCGCCGATTAGGCCGAAAGCCAGGATGCACAGCAGCTCTATGATACTGATGGCGAGCCATATCAGAGCCAGCTTCCATATGAAGGGCATGGCGCGGGCGATGCTTTTGCACAGGTCAAGAAGCCATGACAGGAAGCGCTTTATCAGCTTCAGAACGCGGAAGATGATTGTGTTTTTCCACCATTCGCCGGCCTTGGCCCTGGCGGCGAAGCTCATGACAAGGGACATGATAAGCAGCAGGGCCAGGGGGACAAGCAGCGCAGCGCCGATTATGATCTCCTCCGCGCCGTGCCTGAGCTCGTCCATCAGGGCGTAGCAGGCAAACAGCGCGAAGGCCATAAACAACAGATACAGGTCAAAGGGTATACGGTCTACCCAGTTTAAGTGTATGCCCTCCACGCCCTCCTTGTGCCCGGCGCTGCATATGAGGAACGCAAAGAGAAAAACCGCGCATACAAAGCATACTATTGCCAAAGCTATCAGCAGAAAGCGCATATTAATAAGCTTTTCCATCCAGAATGAGGCTGTGGCGAAGCGGTCCGGAGCGCTGAGCTCGTCCTTGACATAGCCGGTGACGGTGATTTCCTCCACATCGCCGGAGCTGTATTCTATGTTCACGACGCACTCGAAGTTCCCGTCCCCGTCGGTGTCCTCGTCCCAGGCCGAGTAGTCCACGTTGAAGTATCGCTCCTGGCACTCCTCGATATAGTTCCAGCGGTCCTGATAGTTCTTGAAGGACAGGGTGTGGCTATGGTGCTTTTCGTTGACGAGAATACTGTAGTTCTCACTCCTGCTGTAACGGTAATCGGGAGAGCTGTAGTTTTTCAGCAGGACAGCGCCGCTTTCATCAGTGACGGTAAAGAAAAAATTGCTGTTTTCCTCGGAAAAAGTCTCCTTATAGTGGGCTGTGCTTTTGCCCGGGTCCAGGCTTAAGGTGTAGTAATCCACCGCGTTACCCATGCTTGAGGCGAAGATATCCCCGGAGAGGACGTTTTTAAGGGCCGCCCTGCCCCCGTCTGAATAGGCGTCCGTGAATACAAGGTATCCGATGCCCGCCGCGGATGGGATGAACAGCAGGACCGTGAGAATAAAGAGAATCAGGGCGGTGATCTTGGCCCAGAGCTTTGGCAGCAGCGAACTCATTACTCATTTACCTCCATCTTGTAGCCCTTGCCCCAGACCACCTTGAGATATCTGGGCTCGGCGGGGTTTATCTCTATCTTTTCACGTATGTGCCGCACATGGACGGCCATTGTGTTGTCCGCGTTCAGGGGGATGTCCTCCCAGACCCGTCGGTATATCTCGCTGGGGGAGAAGACCGTGCCCGCATTCTGCATTAGAAAGCGGAGTATGTCGTATTCCTTGGGAGTGAGCGTGACCGGGTCCCCGTCGACGGTGACGGTTTTGGCGTTGTCGTCCAGCTCCACGCCCCCTATGCGCATGACCGAGGGCTTTATGCTCCCGCTTCCCAGGGTCATGTATCTGCGAAGCTGGGATTTGACCCGTGCCATGAGCTCCACCGGGTTGAAGGGCTTGGTGATATAGTCGTCCGCGCCCACGTTCAGGCCCAGGATTTTGTCCGTGTCCTCCGACTTGGCTGTGAGCAGTATGACGGGTATGTTTGAGCTCTCCCGTATTTTCGTCATGGTGGTGATGCCGTCCATGCCGGGCATCATTATATCCAGAAGCAAGAGGTGGATGTCCTCCCGCGCCATTATGGCGAGAGCCTCTCTGCCGGAGCAGGCCTTGAAAACCTTGTAGCCCTCGGCTGAAAGGTATATTTCAACTGCGGAGACGATGTCCTTTTCATCGTCGCAGACCAGTATGTTGTACATGTGTGGGTCTCCTTTCCGCCTTAAAAGGCAAGTCGGGTTTTATGATTACATAATAGCCGCAATCGGCCGGCTGTGCAATATTTTGCGTATAAAAATAATCCTGTGTTTTCAATTGCGTCAGCGCCGCTCGGCCGCTCTGAGCATGGCAGCCGATACCCGGTGCTCTATGGGCTTCCACTCCACCTGCACGAACAGGGCGGCAAGGGAGATGGGGATGTACGTGAGCATGAAAAGCGGAAAGGTGAACATATAGAGCAGTTTGCTTTGAGTACAGGCCCTTATGCTGTTCCACTCGCTGACGGTAGTGATGGCTCCCAGCACGAATATCATAAGATAGGTGTTGATAAGCATCTGGGCGAAGGGCTGCAGGACAAGCATTATATCGTCCCCGAAGGCTGCGCCCAGAAGGGCAAGGCTGAGGTTGGCGATTAAGCTTATCACCGTCAGCACTATGGCGGGCATGATGGCCATGCTCATGTCAAAGCAGGAGAAGCTCCCACGCAGTGCGCCGCCGACCAGATCCGCGCCGTAGCGCTGGAAGACCTGCAGATAGCCCTTCGCCCAGCGCATGCGCTGTCTCCAGGACTGGCTGAAAAGGACAGGCTGCTCGTCGTACAGCACGGCCTCCGGGCAGAAGCCTATCTTCACGCCCCGCAGTATGTGGTGCACAGAGAATTCTATATCCTCGGTCAGCAGGTGGAAATGCCAGCCGCCGGTGGAGTCCAGTATCCTCTGACTGAACACAAAGCCCGTTCCCGATACGGCGCAGCTGGTGTTAAGCAGCATCCTGGCATTGTTGAGATATCTGGATTCCCGCAGGAACCACAGGGCATAACCGGCGGATATCCAGTTGTCCCCGTAGTTTTTGGAGTTGCGGTAGCTGGTGACTATGTCGTAACCGTCAGAGAAGCTGCGGTTCATCTGCTCTATGTAGTCGGGCTCAAGGATGTTGTCCGCGTCGAACACGAAGTAGCCGTCGAAGGCCCCGGGGCAGTCCCGGTTAATGTGGTCCAGCAGGCACTCCAGGGCGTAGCCCTTGCCGACATGCTTCTTGTTTTCCCGCTCGTATACGATTGCCCCGGCCCTGCGGGCTTTTTCTGCCGTGCTGTCGGTGCAGTTGTCAGCAATCACAAATACGGAGAACAGCCGCGGGTCATAGGTCTGAGCCTTCAGGCTGTCTATGAGATCCGTTATAACCGCTTCCTCGTTCCGTGCGCATATGCACACGGCGTATCTGTTGGCCTTCGCCGGACTGTGAGGGGGCGGCGCCTTTAAATGGGGTATCGGAATATAAAAGAACTGATATGCGTAACAGACAAAAAATACGACGGCGATAGTGGTGTTGATCAGCTTCAGCGTGTCCATCGGTACACTCCTTTCTTTGTGAACACAACAGTTATGCGCTTATCAAAGGCTGAACGACCAGAGATTTCGTATCTGTCCTGAGAGCCGGTCGTAGTCCCAGCTCACTCCGCTTCTCGCCATGCTGTTTGGGTCGTTGACCAAAAATCCGCCGCCGTCATAGCCGTATATGACTATGTAGTGCCCCTCGGTGGTGAAATCACCGGGCCCGACGCTGCATATTATCGGGTGGCCTGCGTCCAGCTCCTGCTTCATGGTCGCCTCCCACAGCGGGAGTTCCCTGCATGTGAGGCCGTAGTGGGCGGCGCCCTCGGTCATGAGCTGCCAGGTGGTGCCCCGGCCGGACTCATAGCAGCCGCTGTCCTCGGAGTAGGCGGCCACCCTGTCGGGAGTCGTGCCGTCGCCTTTCAGCATGGTTATGACCATGGAGAGGCAGGTGGGGCCGCAGCCGTTCAGCCCTATGACTGAACTGCCGTATGGGGCGTATCCCCAGCGCCTGTCCCACTGCAGGAGCAGATGGTGAGGGGAAGACAGCTCGCCGGAGCTGAGACCGCCCGCGGCCTGCCGCTG
>JAFRAF010000059.1 GCA_017405545.1 Oscillospiraceae bacterium
CACGTAGGGGACTATGCAGTAGGTGCAGAAGTTGTTGCAGCCGTTCATTATGGACAGCCAGGCCTTCACGCCCCCGTCCCTGTGCACGGGCAGTCCCTCGGCCACGGAGCCGTCCTCCTTTTCGACGGAGAAGACACGCTTTTTACCGGACAGGGTCTCGTACATCAGCTCCGGGAACTTCCACAGGGCCTGGGGGCCGAACACAAGGTCCACGATCCTGTAGGAGCGTTTGACCCTTTCAGCCATGCCGGGCTCCTGCACCATGCAGCCGCACAGGGCGATGATCTGGTTGGGGTTCGCCTTTTTCGTATGGTTGAGGGCGCCCACGTTGCCCAGCACCCTCTGTTCGGCGTGCTGCCGCACGGCACAGGTGTTGATGACGATGATGTCGGCCTCCGTCTCGTCACGGGTAAAGCCGCAGCCCATGTCCCGGAGCATGCCCCGGAGCTTTTCCGAGTCGGCCTCATTCTGCTGACAGCCGTAGGTGTCCACGAAAGCCAGAGGCGCGGGCTTGTCCATGCATATGATCTCCCTGCACCTGTCTATATAGTCAAGCTGGCGCTGTATATCCGCCGCGGGTATTTCGGTTCTTTTATAGCTCACGTTGCCCTCCAAGAGTTTGATTCAGCTGATATTTTAACATTTTAATGTAGAATTTACAACGGGTATAATGTATAATTAAAATGCAAACATTTATGCGGAAAAAAGCGAAAAGCCCTGTCGGGGAGTTCATACACGCCCGGCGGAGTTTTCACGCTTGTGATAAAGGAGAGAAAAATGCCCAAGGTAGCCCTGCTCGATCCCCATGTGGCAGACCTGATAGCCGCCGGAGAGGTGGTGGAGAGGCCTGCGTCGGTGATAAAAGAGCTTATGGAAAACTCAATAGACGCAGGGGCGGCGAAGCTCACTGTGGAGATAAAAAACGGCGGCCTCACCTATATGCGCGTAAGCGACGACGGCTGCGGCATGAGCCCCGACGACGCGGTGCTGTCCTTCATGCGCCACGCCACCTCCAAGCTCCGCGACGCAAGGGGGTTGGAGGCCATAGGCACCCTGGGCTTCAGGGGCGAGGCTCTGGCCGCCATATCCGCCGTCGCGAAGGTGGAGATGCTCACCCGTGAGAAGGGGGCCGGGGAGGGCGCGGTCGTGCGCATGTCAGGGGGCGTCCTTGAGGAGTCCGCCCCGGCCGGCTGCCCCGAGGGCACATCCATCACGGTGAGGGATCTGTTCTTCAACACCCCGGCTAGACTCAAATTCATGAAAAGCGACCGCTCTGAGGCGACAGGGGTGTCCGCCGCCGTGCTCAGATGCGCCCTTTCGCATCCGGAGCTGTCCGTCAGGTACATAAAAGACGGGACTGAGGAATACCACAGCCCCGGGGACGGGAAGGCGGAATCCGCCCTTTACAGCCTTATGGGGCGGGATTTTTCAAGGGGGCTCATCAAGGCCCGGTCCGAGGGTGAACGCTGCCGGGCCTGGGGCTATGTGTCCACGCCCAACGCCGTACACGGCAACAGGAACTGGCAGTTTTTCTTCGTAAACGGCAGATATATCAGGTCAAAGACCCTGCAGGCGGCACTGGAGCAGGCCTACAGGGGGAGCGTGCCCCAGGGCCGATTCCCGGGCTGCGTAATGTATCTGGAGCTGAGCCCCGCCCTTGTGGACGTGAATGTACACCCGGCCAAGACCGAGGTGAAGTTTTTGCACGAAAAGCAGGTCTTCGATCTGGTCTACTACGCGGCCAAGGGAGCCCTTGAGGGGAATATGGAGCCGGCGGAGATAAAACTCTCAAAGGGCACGCTGAGTGCTGTTGCCGCGCCGAAGAGCGGAGCCTTCCGGACCATGAGCCCTGAGGAGTTCAGGGGCGGTTTTAAAGGCGCGTCAGGTAAAGGCGCCCCGGGCGTACGTCCGGCGTCGCCCGTGACCGGGAAGTCCTTTGGCGGCCATATGGGCGACGCCTGTCCGGACAGAGGGACCCAGTCTGTCCTTCAGAGCTTTTTTGCCCCGGAAAAGGCAAGTGCGCCCCTGCATGACGACTACAGAGGGCCCATATACAGGCGCGGGGACGATGATGGGGCGGATACAGCCCCTGTCACGCCGCCGGAGCCCGCCCCGGAGGAGACGGAGACGGCAATTGAAGAGCCCTATCGCATAATAGGCGAGGCGCTGAACACCTACATAATCGTAGAGAGCGGAGAGCGCCTTCTGCTCATAGACAAGCACGCCGCCCACGAGCGGATGATCTACGAC
>JAFRAF010000060.1 GCA_017405545.1 Oscillospiraceae bacterium
AGTGGATACTTTTGAAAAGAATTCTGAACAGTTCCTTTACGGCTGTCATCAGCGCCCTCACCGTACTGACACTTATGCTGCTGGCCTTTGTGATATTCTTTATCGTCAAGGAGGCCCTGCCCCTTTTTCGGGAGACCACAGTGCGTGAATTCCTGCTTGGAGATCACTGGATGCCAATGGATTTCTTTGGTGAAAAATCCTACGGCATTTCAAACTTCATGCTGGGTACCCTTTATGTGTCGATCACGGCCATGCTGCTGGCCATACTGATAAGCATAGGCACTGCGGTGTATCTCTCATGCGTGGCCTCCGACAATGCCCGCAGCCTTCTTTACCCTTTCATTGACCTGCTGGCCGGGATTCCCTCGGTTATCTACGGCTTCATAGGTCTTGTGGTGCTTGTGCGCATATTCATAAAGCTGGGACACCCCTCGGGCCTGTCGGTCCTGACGGCGGGGATACTTCTTGCGGTTATGATCCTCCCCTTCCTCATATCGTCCATAAGCGACACCATGCTGAAGCTGAAGGAGAGATATATGCCCGTCTCCACGGCCATGGGGGTCGAAAAGTGGTACGCGACAGCGCATATCATCATCCCCCTGTCTGTCAAGAGCATACTCATCAGCATGACTCTGGCGATAGGCCGCGCCATGGGCGAGACAATGGCTGTCATGATGGTTATGGGCAACGCCAATCTCTTCCCGAGGCTACTCGGCAAGGGAGAGACCATAGCCTCTCTCATTGCCCTTGAGATGGGAACGGCGGTTAACGGCAGCGGACATTACCATGCCCTGTACGCTGCCGGACTTGTCCTGCTGATAATCCTCTTTATAATCAATACAGGCATCTCCCTCATCAGAAACAAGGTTATGGGACAGGAGGGGATTTGATGCACACACGGGCGCGTATTACAAAAGCATGGGCTTATATAAGCTTCACCCTGACCGTGGCGGTCATAGCTTTTCTGTTCATTTACGTTTTTACCAGCGGCTTCAGCGTTATAAGCTGGCAGTTCATCACCGATGTACCCAGAGGTTCGGTGCTGGGCAGCGAGGGCGGCATATGGCCGGCCATCGTGGGGAGTGTATGGTTTACCCTCACCGCTCTAATATTAGGCGGTATTCCCGCTGTCGCAACGGCAGTATATGTGGTATACTGTTGCAGGAGCAGTTGGTTCGAGAAATTCATACATACCATAATGCAGAGCATAGCCGGCATTCCCTCCATCGTACTCGGCCTGTTCTCATACAGTCTGCTTGTGCGCACTCTGGGCTTCGGCCGCTGTATATTATCCGGAGGCATCGCCCTTGCGATTATGATACTCCCCTTTATTGAGACGCGAACGGAAAAGGCAATGCGCGAGCTGCCAAAGGAGACGATATTCGAGTCTTACGCTCTGGGCTGCTCCAGACTCTATACCATATTGCACATAGTCTTTCCGGCTATCAAGGGCGAGCTGGTGTCCGGGCTCATCCTCGGCGGCTGCTTTGCCATGGGCGCCACCGCTCCGCTTATATTCACAGGCGGAGTGGCCTTTGCCTCTGTGCCGAACACGGTAATGGAGCCCGCCATGGCCCTTCCGCTGCATCTGTATCTGTTGCTGGCCCAGGGGACATCCATGCCCCAGGCCTACGGAACCGCATTTGTGCTTATGCTCATAGTGCTTGTGACGAATATCATCGCCACATTTTACTCCCGGAGGAAAAAACGCAGATGGAAATAATCATGAAAATCGACGGTCTTTCCGCTTATTATGATGGAAAAATCGCTGTGGATAGTGTATCATTGGAGATACCTAAAAACCGTATAAGCGCGATAATCGGCCCCTCCGGCTGCGGCAAATCCACCCTCCTGCGCTGTATGAACAGGATGATCGAGGAGGAGATGGACACAAAGGTTGAGGGCAGTGTGTACCTGGAAGGCAAGGATATTGCGTCTATCCCCAAGGATGAGCTCAGGCGAAAGATAGGTATGGTGTTCCAGAGCCCCGCCCCATTTCCCTTTTCCATATACAAAAACATGACCTACGCCCCCAAATACTACGGTATACGCGGCAAGGACAGACTCAATGCTCTGGTAATTGAAAAGCTCAAGATGGCAGGACTCTATGACGAGGTCAAGGATGAGCTGAACAAAAGCGCCTTAAAGCTTTCAGGCGGGCAGCAACAGCGCCTGTGCATTGCCAGGACTCTCAGTATTGAGCCGGATGTTCTTCTTCTTGACGAGCCATGCTCGGCACTGGACTTGGGAAGCACGGCTGCAATCGAAAAGATGTTGACAGATCTCAAGGAACTCTATACAATAGTTATCGTCACTCACAATCTGGCCCAGGCGAAGCGCATTGGCGACTACACCGCTTTCCTGTATAACGGAAAGCTCATAGAGTGGGCGCCGAAGGACAGCTTCTTCAGTTCACCCTCAAAAGAGGAGACCAAGGCCTTCCTCAGCGGGATGTACGGTTAAAACGCGGGGGTAATAATATGATAAAAATCGAAATACCAGGCAGAGAGGCGCTTGTGTTGAACTACCTGGCCGTGGACTATAACGGTACAATTGCAAAGGACGGGAAGCTCATAGAGGGTCTTGCAGAGCGTTTTGAAATGCTTAAGGACAGGCTGGAGATAATAATACTCACAGCCGATACATACGGCACAGTAAAAAAACAGTGTGCGGAGTTGCCGGTCCGGGTGGAGACTTTCCCCCGCCCCGGCGCTGCCGAGTGCAAGCTGGAGATCGTAAACTCTCTGGGTGACGGCGTTGTCTGCCTCGGCAACGGCTTTAACGATATACTCATGTTTGACGCGGCTGATTTGTCCGTCGCCGTACTCGATGCCGAGGGTATGTGCGCAGCCCTCCTGCCCCATGCCGATGTGCTGGTCATGTCCCCCCTCGACGCGCTTGATCTGCTCATAAAACCGGACAGGCTACGCGCAACTCTGAGAAGTTAATAATCCGTTAATTTGACAAAGGGCCTACAGATGGTATAATATCCGTGATACGGGTATTATACCATTTCTTTTTTTCAATTTTTTGACGATCAGATGCTTTTTTATTGTGATAAAACTCTCGAGTGAATATTTGCAAAGGAGGAATAAAGGTGAAAAAACTTGCGCTTTTTCTTGTGTTGACAGTTTTGCTGTTTACCCTGTGCGCATGCGGTTCAGCGGATGAGACGGAAGAGCCGTCCGCGCCTCAGGCGCAGACGGTGACCATCAAGGCCTCTGTGATGGAGGTAAAGGATGTATATATCCTGGCATCCCCCGTTTCAGCGGGAAGCGGCGCGACGATGCTAATGACTGTGTACACCCCAGACAGCACCGTGTACACAGACCCAAATGGCAACGCGCTGGACAGAGCGGCTCTTAAACAGGGACAGACGATTGAAATCGACTACATGGGATTCCCCACAAACCCCTATCCTGAGGAGCTCAACGCTGACAGGATACAGATCCTGGACGACATAGCCAGGGATGAAAGCGGAGCAGAGGAACAGAACTCCGGACTGGGTGCCGGAAGCCTTCAGTTCAATCTGGGTTCATACGCCTGTGAGGTAACTATCCCCTCTGACTGGACGGGGATATATGACTACAGGATTTACGATGACGGCAGCGGTATTGAGTTCATATCCGCAAACAATGAATCCTGCGGCGGCGTGGTCTTTGCCATCTGGGCGGTAGACGATGAAAACGCCGCCGACCCCCAGTATTTCAGCTTATGCAGCGACACCGCAAAGCTCATGGACGGTGATCTGACAAACGGGGTTTCGTTCTATCTTGTGCACCCCTACACCGATGTGGAGTACGACTATGAAAACGAGTCGCTGACCGCCGAGTACAACACCATGCTTGCGGGAGAGGACTCCGTTATGCGCTCCTTCCAGTGGTACGGCACAGGCGCGGACGCCGAGGAGGACGACGGCACGATAACATTTATGGTCGAGGGTCAGCCCGAAAAGATCGCCGTCACTCCCTACTCATTGAACAACTGTACCATCCGCGTCCCCACCGAGGGCTGGATAGCCTATGACGACGAGAACACCGACGGCTTCGGTCCCCTGGTATTTACCCCTATTGACAATAACGACGTCTCCCTTTCGTTCTACATAAGCCCTGAAACAGGTATTGAAGATATGAAAGCCCAGTTCGGGCAGCAGGAGTGGCAGCAGTGGAAAGCCATCCCAGGCGGAGGCGAGAGCTGCAGATGCAGCTTCACAAACGGCGATACCTTGATGAGCTGCTTTCTTGTCCAGTACGGACAGGACACCGTGATCATACTTTGCCAGTGCCCGATGGAGGCTGCGGAGGGCTTCGGTGTCCGTATGGACACGATTGCGGGAACGCTTAAAATACAATAGTTCAATATACGACCTGATAACGGACAGGACTCAGCTGAGATACCTGTCTGTTATTCAGTATTGCGGTCTGATATGCTGTTTTTTTCACTACAAGTGTTCGGATTTTTAACAGATTTTTTAACAGATTAATTGTCTGTGCGGCTATTGACTCCGCACCTTTGGAATAGTAAAATATAATTGTCATAGTGTTTCAAGCAGCTATGGAGGTAAAGCAAAATGACTCGCATCGGCTTCGATAACGACAAATATATAAAAGAACAGTCCGAACAGATAAGAAAGCGTATCAGCAAGTTCGGCGGCAAGCTCTATCTTGAATTCGGTGGCAAACTTTTTGACGATTACCACGCTTCCCGCGTTCTGCCCGGGTTTAAGCCCGACAGTAAGATGAAGATGCTTGTCAAGCTGAAGGATCAGATAGAAATAGTTATAGCCATCAATTCCGCCGACATAGAAAAAAACAAGGTCAGGGGCGATTTGGGCATTACCTACGATCTGGACACGCTCCGACTCATAGACGCTTTCCGCGATTTCGGTTTTATGGTGGGCAGTGTCGTTCTCACCCGTTTTGCCTCACAGCCGGCGGCGGAGGCATTTCAGAACCGACTTGAGGCTCTGGGCCTGAAGGTCTACAGGCACTACCCCATCAGCGGTTATCCAACAGATATATCCACGATAGTCAGCAGCGAGGGATACGGAAAAAACGACTATATAGAGACCAGCCGTTCCCTTGTGGTTGTGACCGCGCCGGGTCCCGGAAGCGGAAAAATGGCCACCTGTCTCAGTCAGCTCTATCACGACAATCTCCGCGGGATAAAGGCCGGATACGCGAAGTTTGAAACATTTCCCGTATGGAATCTCCCCCTTCGTCACCCGGTCAATCTGGCATACGAAGCCGCTACAGCCGATCTGAAGGATGTAAATGTTCTGGATTCATACCATATAGACGCCTATGGGGAATTGGCCGTTAACTACAACAGAGATATGGATGTTTTTCCCGTGCTATATTCCATATTTGAGCGAATATACGGGGAGTCCCCCTACAAGTCCCCCACGGATATGGGCGTAAATATGGCCGGCCACTGCATTATCGACGACGAAGCTGTTCGAGCCGCATCCAAGGATGAGATAGTCCGCCGCTATTTTATTGCCAAATGCAACGAGAAAAAGGGCCTTTCAGACGGCACCGAAGCCATGAAGATAGAACTGCTCATGAAGGCGGCCGGAGTAGACGTAAACTCGCGTCCCGCCCGGGCGGAAGCTCTTGAACGCGAGGATGTCACCGGCGAGCCCGCAGCCGCAATTCAGTTAAACGACGGACGAATCATCAGCGGGAAGACATCCCATCTTCTCGGTGCGATATCAGCCACCCTGATAAACGCGCTGAAGGTATTGGGTAATATAGAAGAGGATATACACCTCATCTCCCCCACTATCATCGAGCCGGTTCAGGATTTGAAGGTAAATCATCTCTCCAGCCAGAATCCACGCCTGCACACGGACGAGGTCCTCGTTGCCCTGTCCATATGTGCGGCCACGGACCCGAAGGCCGAGAAGGCCATACATCAGCTGAGCAAGCTCAAGGGCTGTGAGGCCCATTCCACCGTAATACTCTCCCAGGTGGATGAGACAATAATGAAAAAACTGGGAATAAATATTACGTGTGAGCCGAAGTATCAGTCCGAAAAGCTGTTCCACAAGTAAGGCGGAGGCGCTTATGCCAGGACCCGATATCATCGAATATCTGCACGGAAAGCGGCTCAATCAGTCCATTATTATAAGCTGCACCTCCGATGAACGTATGCTCGAAGCCGCTGTAACTGCAGCGGCCGCCAAGCTCTGTTCGAATGGAAGCCCTGACCCCTGCGGCCTGTGTTCACACTGCAGGAAGGCTTTTTCCGGTATACACCCTGATGTGATTACAATTGAGCGGGACAGTGAAAAAAACGATATCACGGTGGAGCAGATTAGAAAAGTTGTGTATGACGCGTCCATACTCCCGAACGAGGCTGAGAACACGGTATACATCATAAAACACGCGGAGGAAATGAACTCAAATGCACAAAACGCTCTTCTCAAGGTCCTTGAAGAGCCGCCTGCCTGGGTCAGCTTCATACTGCTTGCGAAAAACCCCGGTGAACTGCTGCAGACCATACGCTCCAGATGCACCCTCCTTCTCCTGCCGCCCGGTGAAGCCCCGGTCCTCTCAGGAAAAAACGAGGAGTTGGCTGTGACCCTGCTTGAAAGCATCAAAAGCAAAGACCAACGCGATATACTTTCGCACATCTGGGAGATTACCGAGCTTCCCAAAAACGAAGTACGTGAATTCTTGGATGCTCTTGACAGA
>JAFRAF010000061.1 GCA_017405545.1 Oscillospiraceae bacterium
GGCCTGGGCGAGCCGGTGGAGCTGGGCATACAGTATGGCGGGGAAGATGTGAATGTAAAGGGAGTCGTCACCGGCATAAATGAAAGCCGCGGCGGCGATGCGAGAACGCACACGGTGGAGATACTGGACTACTGCGGACAGAGGGACGGCTATTTCCAGCTTCTGTACGACAGAGTGCCGACCATGCCCCAATCCCTGCAGCGGGATTTCGGAGCTCTCTCCCATCTGTGGCAGAACATAGCCCACAGGGTCGCGCGGACAAGAAGGTAAAGGATATACCCTGTAATCTCACAATAATCTTAGGAAGCGCTGATGCGCCGCCTCTCCCACACGGGCAGAGTCAGGCCAAAGCTCCCTTGTGTAAAGGGAGGTGGGGCGGCGAAGCCGAGCCGGAGGGATTGCCGGACAGCGGCATAGATGGCTTCAATCCCTCATCAGCATATCGGAATACAAAAAGCAGCAGGCGGGACGCCTGCTGCTTTTGTGCTGTATTGGTACAAATATCTGCTTTATTCAGCTTGCTATGCCTACTTCACATTTTCGGCGAAGCGCATGAACAGGGTCGCGGCCTGTGCGCGGGTGGCGTTGTCGCCGGGGAGCAGATTGCCGTGGTTGTCGCCCTGCATGAGCTCCGCTCCGCAGGCCCACTGCATGGCGGGCATGGCCCACTCGCTGATGTCAAAGGCGTCGTTGTAGGAGAGGATGTTCGTGTCCTCGCCTACGCTCACGTCATAGCCCTTGAGCTGGGCATAGCGGTAGAGGATAGTGGCAAACTGCTCTCTTGTGATGTTGTCTGCGGGGCCGAACCGGCCCTCGCCGTAGCCCTTGACTATTTCATTTACATTGGCCCAGATGACGGCATCTGTGTACCACTGGCCGTCCTCCACATCGTCGAAGGCGTTCTCGCCCTCGGCCTCGGGCTCGCCCTCGAGCCTGTACAGGATGGTGACGATCATGGCCCTTGTGGTCGTTCCGCCGGGATCGAAGCTGTCCTCTGCCACGCCGTTCATCAGGCCCTTTTCCACCACATAGTCTATGCTGTCGATATACCACTGCTCAGGGTCCACATCCTTGAAGGGGGCGGAGGGCCTGTCAGCGGGCGGGTTGTCATCCGGCGGAGTATCGTCCGGCGGGTTATCGTCGGGTGCTTTTTCCTTGAAGGTGGCCGTCACTGTTGCGCCGCCCTCGGGCATCACGAAAGTATAGGTGCCGTCGCTGTTCTGTGTGACAGGCACCTCCCTGCCGTCCTTGTCGGTGACGGTTACACTGTCCACCTCATAGCCCTCATCGGCCGCGGGGGTGACAGTTACATCAACACCCGCGGTGGCCTTGGCCGGGCTGATACCTACGTCGCCGTTTTCCGTGGGAGCGGCGTCCGCAGATGACGCGCCGGACGCGCCGCCTCCGCCGGAGCTCCTGCTCCATTTGGCATAGAGGGTGATATCCCCGGTCACGGGCTCAGAGAAGTCATATTGATTCTCGCAGGCGCTCTCGGTGTACCAGCCGCCGAATCTGTAGCCGCCGGCAGTGGGATTGTCGGGCTCAGTGGCTGCACTGCCGTACTCAAGCTCCTGGGAAGCAGGTGCCGTGCCCTGGCCGTTGGCGTCGAAGCTCACCGTGTATTTTCTCAATTCGCTGTTGTAGGTCGCCGTGTAGACGGTGGCTTGCGTCACCGGCACAATCTCCGGGCTCCAGCCGGCGAAGCTGTAGGTATACTGCGCCGTCGCCTCTTTTGTGGGCGTCTCGCCGCCGTAGGTTGGCGTATCGCCGTATTCGACCGCGCTGCTCTGCATCTCAGTGCCGTCCTCGTTTACGAACTTGACCGTGAAAGTCTGTTTTTCAAAGTTCGCAACCAGATTCCGGTCTCCCGTCACGGTGAAGGTATAGGGATTGTCCGTGCTGACCGCGTTGCCGTCCTCGGTCCAGTTGACAAACTTGTAGCCAGTGGTGGGCTCGGCGGACAATACAGCGTCGTCACTTTTGACATACTTCTTTGTGCCTGTGACCGTACCCCCGCCGGCCGGATTGACGCCGGCGGCGACAGTGCATGCCTTTCCTATCGCAGCTCTTGTCGCGGAGGCTCCGTTTACTAAGATATAGTAATTGCCGCCCTCGTTCAGTTGTCCTATTTCACCGCCCTCCGGCTCCACGATCATGAGACCTTCCCCGAGGGTAATGCCCTTATACCCACCAACAGCGTATCTGCTTCCTTCCACAACTACCAC
>JAFRAF010000062.1 GCA_017405545.1 Oscillospiraceae bacterium
AGCCCACGATAGAGTGCATGGCCGCGGTGTCCATACTCAGGGAGTACCTGCCTGAGCTGAAGGTGAGAGTTGTAAATGTGGTGGATCTCATGAAGCTGCAGCCTGAGATAGAGCATCCCCACGGTCTGTCCGACGCGGATTACGACTCTATATTCACTAAGGACAAGCCCATCATCTTCGCCTTCCACGGTTATCCCAAGCTCGTACACGAGCTGACCTACCGCAGACACAACAGGAATCTGCATGTACGCGGCTATATTGAAGAGGGAAGTATTACAACTCCCTTTGATATGCGCGTCCAGAACAATCTGGACAGGTTCCATCTTGTCATAGACGCCGTACAGAGGCTGCCCCAGCTGGGCAACAGAGGCGCGTCACTGCTGCAGATGATGAGAGACAAGCTGGTGGAGCACAAGCAGTATATTTACGAGTACGGCGAGGATATGCCAGAGGTCAAAAACTGGAAGTGGCCGGGCAAATAGCGCTTCTCTCACTGCCCTGACTGAGCGCTTGCGCTGAAATATATACCATTTAGTTAATGCAATGAATCAAAAGGCCCCGCTTTCATCGGAAAGCGGGGCCTTGCGTTGCAAATTGAAACACGGCAATCATATATTTATTGCCGCAGCAATAAGAAATGCTCTAAATAAAAATTATATGCCAGGGATTATTTGTCGGACTTGTCTGTTGACCTGCTATCGTCATTTGATTCGTTTTCATCTGAAAAGGTGATTTGCATCTGTACCGTTTCACCTTGGTTATACATTTCGTCGGCAAAGCACATCATGGCGATATCTAAGGGACTAAACGGCGGGTTAAAGAACATATTACCAACTCCTTTATACACATCATAACATGCTCTTCTGAGCTTGTAAATACAAACTCAGACTGACAGCGCAATGCGGCCCATACGGACGGTCACGGGCCTGTAAAACCGCAGAATGTGCCGCTGTTAAAAGAGCGCAGAGGAGAATAATATGGCTTGAACAGCTTTTTTCATCGACGCCGGTCGCCGATTTCTTCGCATATGCGCTCTATGGCTTTTTCTATGTCGTCCATTGTGGATACTTTCATGACCAGCTGCCGGTAATACGAGCCGTTGGGTATGCCCTTTAAGTACCAGGCCAGATGCTTTCGGGCCTCCAGACAGGTGAGTTTTTCGCCCTTGAGCTCACAGCTGCGCCGGAACTGGCACAGAGCGGCCTGCATCTTTTCCCTGAGAGAGGGGGGAGGCGGCTCGTCCCGGCCCTCCAGCAGAGCGGACGCCCCGGCGAATATCCAGGGGTTGCCGAAGACGCCGCGGCCTATCATGGCCATGTCCGCGCCCGTATATTTTAATATGTGCACCGCGTCCTTCGGGGTCCAGATATCGCCGTTTGCCATGACGGGGATGGCCACGGCGTTCTTGACCTCGCGGATGATATCCCAGTCGGCCACGCCTGAGTACATCTGAGTCCTTGTCCTGCCGTGGACCGCGATGGCCGCTGCTCCGGCCTGCTGGCACATTTTTGCGAACTCCACGGCGTTGACGCTGCCCTTGTCCCAGCCCTTGCGGAATTTGACGGTAACGGGCCGCCCGGCGTTTTTGACCACGGACTCGATGATGCGCATGGCGAGCTCCGGGTTGCGCATGAGAGCGGAGCCGTCCCCGGACTTCACTATTTTGCCCACGGGACAGCCCATGTTTATGTCGATGACATCGGCGCCGGATATCTCCGCCGCCTTTTGGGCGGCCTCGCCCATGCACTCCGGGTCGGAGCCGAAAATCTGGGCGGCGGCGGGGTGCTCACGCTCGCCCATCACCAGAAGAGCCCGCGATTTGGCGTCCTGATAGCACAGGGCCTTGGAGGACACCATCTCCGTGCAGCTGTAGCCAGCGCCCAGAGAGCGGCACAGCTCTCTGAAGGCCGTGTCCGTGACTCCGGCCATGGGGGCCAGGGCGAGCTTCGATTTTATCTCAACATCTCCAATAAACATAGTTACCTCGGCTTGGCAGCAATCCGCTGCCGGATAATTCCTACATTATAATTATAAGGAATATTTCTCGGCAAAGCGGCGTCGGCGTTAAAAAACAAACTCCGCTGATCCGGCGGAGCTTGTATAGATAATATCATCCCTTCGGGCTCCTGTCAAGG
>JAFRAF010000063.1 GCA_017405545.1 Oscillospiraceae bacterium
CAACTTCGGCTACGGCTCATCCCGTGAGCACGCACCCCTGTCCATAAAGGCCTGCGGGGTAAAATGCGTGATAGCCTCCAGCTTCGCCCGCATTTTTTATCGCAATTCCATAAACATAGGCTTCCCCATCATGGAGTGCCCCGAGGCCGCTGAGCGCATTGATCCGGACGACGTTATCAGCGTGGATTTCAACACCGGTATAATCACTAACGAGACCAAGGACGAGCAGTATAAGGCCGCCCCATTCCCTGAATTCATAAACACCATCATCGAGAAGGGCGGACTTCTCAATTCTCTGAAAGGCAGGATGGACTGATGACATACAATATTGCACTTTTACCGGGCGACGGCATCGGCCCCGAGGTAGTAACCGAGGCCGTCAAGGTTCTTGAGACCGTGGGCGAAAAGTTCTCACATACATTTAACTTCAGCACTTATCTGCTGGGCGGCTGCGCCACCGACAAATACGGTGTACCCTACCCCGAGGAGACGGCAAAGGGCTGCAAGGCCTCCGACGCGGTGCTTCTGGGCGCCGTGGGCGGTCCCAAATGGGATCAGCTGCCCGTACACCAGCGCCCTGAGCAGGGTCTGCTGGCCATACGCTCCGACCTGGAGCTCTTTGCCAATCTGCGTCCCGCGGCCCTTCGCCCCGCGCTGAAGGACGCCTGTCCCCTGCGTGAGGCCACCGCGGACAGGGGCTTTGACATCATGATAGTCAGAGAGCTCACCGGCGGCATCTACTTCGGAAAGCGCAACAGGTACGAGGATCCGGAAAAGGGCGTCGTAGCCAGCGATCTGATGGAATACAGCGAGAAGGAGATCGAGCGCATAGGCCGCCGCGCCTTTGAGCTCGCGGCCCTCCGCAGGAAAAAGGTCACCAATGTGGACAAGGCCAATGTGCTGGAGACCTCCAGACTCTGGCGCTCGGTGATGCACAGGCTGTCCGAGGAGAACCCGGACATAGAGTATCAGGACATGTATGTGGACAACGCCGCCATGCAGATCGTCCGTGACCCCGCCGCCTTTGACGTCATCGTCACGGAAAATATGTTCGGCGATATACTCTCCGACGAGGCCAGCATGATCACCGGCTCCATCGGACTTCTGCCCTCCGCCAGCATAGGCAGCGGCGCTCCTGCCCTGTACGAGCCCATACACGGCTCCGCACCGGACATCGCGGGCCAGGGCATAGCCAACCCAATCGCAACGATCCTGTCCGCCGCAATGCTCCTGAGGTACTCCTTCAAGCTGGGCGCAGAGGCGGACGCCATCGAGGCCGCGGTGGACAAGGCCCTCAACGAGGGCTACCGCACGCCCGACATGTCCGGCGGCGTCAAAAAGGTGAGCACCGTGGAGATGGGCGAGATCATACGTAAAAATATCTAAAAAGCGGCGGTTCATCAAAGTCATATAGGTCTAAACCTTCAAAAATCAATTGCAATGGAATAAAGCCCTTGATTTTTTGCAAGATTGGGAATATAATATTGCAAAATTGATTTGAGGAGTATTAATATGAAATCTTTGTCTAAAATAGCAACAGCCATCGCGCCCTCCGCGACTCTCGGAATAGACGCTCTGGCAAAAAGCATGAAGGCAGATGGTATTGACGTCATTGGCTTCGGCGCGGGAGAACCCGATTTCAACACTCCCGACAATATAAACCTGGCCGCGTTCAAGGCGATTGAATCCGGACAGACCAAGTACACCCCTGCCTCCGGCATCATGCCTCTCAAGGAGTCCATATGCGCCCTTTTGAAGCGTGTACATAATCTGGACTACGAACCCTCGCAGATATGCGTATCCAACGGTGCGAAGACCATAGTATTCGTGCTCATGCAGGTACTGCTGGATCCGGGTGACGAGGTCATCGTCCCCGCTCCCTACTGGGGATCATATACTGAGATAATCCGCATGGCCGGCGGCGTCCCCGTGGTGCTGGACACCGATGAGAAAACCAATTTCAAGATTACCCCGGAGCAGCTCCGGAACGCCATAACTGACAAAACCAAGGCCCTCATCATATCCAATCCCTCCAACCCCACCGGCATGCTCTACCATGGCGATGAGTTGGAGGAGATCGCCCGCATCATCGTGGAGAAGGATATCTACATGGTAGATGACGAGATCTACTCCTTCCTCACATATGTGGGCCAGTTCCACAGCATCGCCGAGTTCGGCGCGGATATCAAGGAGCGCACAATAATCGTCTCCGGCGTATCCAAGGCCTACGCCATGACCGGCTGGCGAATCGGCTACGCCGCGGCGAATCCCGACATAGCAAAGCGTGTCGCCAGCTATCTCAGCCACAGCGCCGGCTGTCCCTGCACCGTGTCCCAGTACGCGGCGCTGGAGGCGTACACCGGCGATCAGGCCGCCTGCTATGAGATGAAGGCCGCGTTCGACGAGCGCAGAAAGTACTTCTTAAAGCGAGTCGCTGAGATCGACGGCGTCAGCTGCCTGGAACCAGAGGGCGCGTTCTATATGTTCATGAACATCAAGCCCCTGCTGGGCCGCACAATGTACGGCAAGCCCGTCAACACCAGCGCGGAGTTCGCCTCCCTGCTGCTGGAAAAGGGCCTTGTGGCCGTGGTCCCCGGCTCCGCCTTCGGCACCGAGGGCTATCTCCGCTGGTCCTACGCCACCAGCATGGAGAACATCAAAAACGGTCTCGACCGCTTTGAGAAGTTCATAAAAGAGGCTTAGTTTTCACCACTGATTTAGGCGCATACAAAGGAATAAAAATTAAAATGGGCATTGCCGCGGCAATGCCCATTTTCTATTTGCATATTCAGTTATAACTCTTCTACTGCCCGTCCGTTTTCGCGCGCAGGCGCGCCGCCAGCTTCGGGA
>JAFRAF010000064.1 GCA_017405545.1 Oscillospiraceae bacterium
CTGATCTGGCCAAGTTCCCGGTAGAGCACGGCATGATAGGCTGGGCTCCCACCCAGGGCCATATCCCCTCCGGCGTACCGTACATCGGCTTCTGCAGAGACGATATACTGGCCGGCAAGATCAAGAGAGCTCAGATTATCGGTAAAGGAAGCCTGTTCCTGGGCAGAATGACCAACCTGTTCGACGGTACTTCCTTCGTAATTCAGGCTAACACCAGCGCGGAAGAGGCCGCAACTGCAGGCGTAGGCGAGGCAGAGGTCAAGAAGCTGATTGCCGGCGCTCTGAGAGATTTTGCAGAGGGACTTCTGGAGAAGCAGGAGGGCTAAGGAATGGCAAAGAATGTTGAAAGCATGATTGCCAATGTCTTTATGGACATGGCACAGATGCTGGAGACCGGCGAGAGCGGACGTCGTCCGAAGATGGCAGTTACAGCTATGGGTACCGAGCACGGCGAGGGCAACGTACTTGAGGCTGCTCTGATTGCTCAGACCAAGGGCGTAGACGTGACCCTTATCGGCACCATCGATGATGACCGTGTTAACATCGTAAAGGTAGCTGACGAGGACGAAGCTCACAAGAAGATGGACGAGCTGGTTGAGAGCGGTGCCGTAGACGGCGCCGTGACCATGCACTATCCGTTCCCCATAGGCGTCTCCACAATAGGCAGAGTAATAACACCCGGCCTGGGCAAGCCGATGTATATCGCGGCTACCACGGGCACCTCAGCTACCGAGCGCGTAAAGGCTATGATCCTGAATACTGTTTACGGTATCATCACCGCCAAGGCCTGCGGAATCGCCCATCCGACTGTTGGTATCGCCAACATCGACGGCGCGAGACAGGCTGAGATCGCTCTTAAGAAGCTGAAAGAGAACGGCTATGAGATAAACTTCGCCAGCTCCGAGAGAGCTGACGGCGGCGCCGTTATGCGCGGCAATGACATCCTGACCGGCGCGGCCGACATCATGGTTATGGACGCCCTGACCGGCAACCTTATGATCAAGATGCTCAGCGCCTTCAACAGCGGCGGCAAGTACGAGTCCATCGGCTGGGGCTATGGTCCCGGCATCGGCGAGGGCTACGACAAGCTGATACTGATAGCCTCCAGAGCTTCCGGTGCTGCGGTCATCGCAGGCGCCCTGGAGTTCGGCGGCCAGATGGTAAAGGGCAACTACAGAGATGTAGCCAAGGCTGAGTTCGCAGCTGCGAAGAAGGCCGGCCTCGAGGCCATCCTGGCGGAGCGTGACGCTGCTGCGGCCCCGAAGGCTGCTGCGGCTGAAGAAGTCAAGGCTCCTCCGAAGGAAGTCGTAACCGCGGTTCTGTCCGGCGTTGAGGTCATGGACCTTGAGGATGCTGTGACCGCGCTGTGGGCTGAGGGCATCTATGCCGAGAGCGGCATGGGCTGCACCGGCCCCGTCATCCTGGTATCCGAGGCCAACCACGAGAAGGGCGGCAAGGTCCTTGTGGCGAAGGGTTACCTCTCCGAGTAATTCGGACATATACCATAAAGCATCAAAGGAGAGCACTGAAAAGTGCTCTCCTTTTTTATTATCTTGTGCTCTGTTTTAAGCGTAACTGCCTGGCCGCTTGTATCGGCGCAGGGGCGCGGCTTACTGATAGAAGCCCGCGTCGCCGACGCTCAGCATGAGCTGTCTGGCGCTGTCAGGGAACTCTATCTTCACATCATTATAGCCCGTCACATTCACATCAAAATGAACCGGACTGGAGGTTTTGTCCATTACAGGGGAGGTATATATCTGTTTGCCGTCGGCAGTGATAGTGATTACGGTGCTTTTATCATACGTTGTTCCTTCCGGGACATACAGAGTTCCCTTGAAATGGGTGTATTTCATATTCAGCAGATACTCAAAGGTGCCGCCGTAATATACCGTGCTCTTTAACGCGGAGCCATATGATGTGCCGTAGTTGTCCACGAGATTGTCACAGGTGGTGAACTTGTCGCTGATGCTGGTCATGTCCTTGAGCATCACCGTGGGGTATTCAAGCTGGCCGTCCATGTCGCCGAGGTATACCGTATAGGTGGGGCCGTCCCAGTACACGGCCTTGCCCAGGGCGGAGGATACGGCGCGCACGGGCAGATAGGTCGTGCCCTGATAGATCATAGGCTCCACGGTCTTGCCGTTGACGTCGGTGGGGTGGAGCTTCTGTCCGTCGATGACGATGCTGATGCCGCCCACCAGCACGTTGTTGAGTGTGGTCAGACTCCCTGCCGCCAGGGACGGGACAATGAGTCCGAGTATGAGCACCATCGTTAGCATTCCGGCAAAAAAGGACGCCAGTTTACTTCTCTTTTTCATATTGTTTCCTCCTTGATCAGATTAATCGTATGCTGAGTGATACGCTGTTTGGATGAACATATTCTAACATATATATGTGTCCGTATGCAAGCGGGACTTGACAGTGCGGACGTTATCAGATCCCGGTAACAGCTGTTAAGTCGCATTCGATGCCCGTAAAAACAGCAATCCCCGGATTTTTCCGGGGATTGGAGTATATGTAAAATTTATTGGTATGCTTTGCCGCCTGTTGAATCTGAGTATGTCCGGTACCGCTCACGGCGCGGCTTACTGATAGAAGCCCGCGTCGGCGAAGCAAAGGACAAATGTGCCGCCGTTACCAAGATAGAATATGTCCTTATTTGAGAATTCGACTTTTATATCGTTATAGCCGGTAATATTGACATCAACTGCAACCGGTTTCGATGATTTTGTCATTTTAGGTGAAGTATATATCGTTTTCCCATCTGCGGTAATCGTAATGAACACCGACTCATTGGAATTTGTCCCCTCCGGAACAAACAGAGTGCCCTTTAGATGCGAGTACTTCATATCAACAAGGTATTCAACATATGGTTTTCCGCTTCCACCGGTTCCCTTTTCGTTGCTAATGGCTGAACTGTATGTGTTCCCGTAATTATCGGTAAGTTTATTTGTTGATTTAGCCGAGTTGTCGCTGATACTCGTCATGTCCTTGAGCATCACCGTGGGGTATTCAAGCTGGCCGTTCATGTCGCCGAGGTATACCGTATAGGTGGGGCCGTCCCAGTACACGGCCTTGCCCAGGGCAGAGGAGACGGCGCGCACGGGCAGATAGGTTGTGCCCTGATATATCATGGGCTCCACGGTCTTGCCGTTTACGTCGGTGGGGTGCAGCTTCTGTCCGTCGATGACTATGCTGATGCCGCCCACCAGCACGTTGTTGAGTGTGGTCAGACTACCTGCCGCCAGGGACGGGACAATGAGGCCGATAACGAGCAGAGTTGAGAGCACTCCCGCAAAAAAAGTTGCCAGCCTGGATTTTCTTTTCATGTTGTTTCCTCCTTGATCATCTTTATTAATCATCTTTGCGTTTTGCAAATCATTGTTAGCTTGTTATCCGCAGACTTCAGCACACGCTGTGCGGATTGCGTCGATATGGAATCTAAGACCATCTTCATGTTAAAACTTTGCCTCAGCTCCCGCTGCGCGGAATGCGTCGGCGGGAGCTTGCCCTGGGCGCAGAGCTCGGCGCTCTTTGCCTCAGCTCCCGCTGCGCGGAATGCGTCTGCACCGGCGCCGGCATAGCGCCCGTGTACTGCATCTTTGCCTCAGCTCCCGCTGCGCGGAATGCGTCGGCAAAAGCGCACAAAAAATGACGCATTCTTTCAGCAAGGTGCTGTGAGCAGGTAGATAGCTTTTCAGGTCGCAGGACCCGCGCTGACTATTTTCCCTTACTCTTCTGCTGTCAAAGCATCCTATGATGCCATTAGCGACAGCCCCGGACGGGCAATCGACCGGTTGGGAGGTGCGAACCCCCCGGTATTTCTGTGTCAGCTTGCTGTTCGCACTATGCCCATGCTGGCAACTGTCCGTCGTGCGGAACAGAGTTTTTTGATCACTTCGTCGTGCATTATTACAAATCTTTCATAGTCCCGCTCAAGGGCGGGCTGTTCAAATCCCGTTTTTTCCTCATTTGTATGCATAAGCAGAAATGCTGAATATAAATCGCGCTGAATCCTTCTGCCGTCCGGCATGTCGTTCCATCTCTGGCTCAGTTCCTTTTCGGTATACTTTTGGGTGATGTGATTGTACTGGCTTGCCTTGACCGAAAGAGAATCCTTGATTACTCCCTCCATGCCCCGGGACTTGAGCTTCAAGTCCAATATCCTGATAAGCGTCGCCGGGGCCTTGTTCCCCACGGATTTGCCGAAGCGCTTCTTTCGCTTGTATCTGCCGGTCTTTTCGGATATCTCGGTTTTCTTCGCCCTGTGGGTCAGGCTCGGCCAGTTCATATCCTCAACATAAAATGTGTCACCCAGGGATAGCAGATGGTTCGCAAGCTCCGTGTGCTGCCGCTTCCTCGTATCCGCCTGCTTTCTCAGCAGTGAAGCCAGCTCGTGCTGGTATTTCAGATAGCGCTTCGACTTCTTCCACGTGAGCTTCACGCCTCGCTTTATAGTGCCGTCCTCGGCGTAGTTATCCGGGTTGGAAGCCCGGCGGCTTCTGTCCATTTTGCGCTGGATAATCCGCTTTTCGCGCTCGATGTTTTTGACCTCGTCGGCAAGCTCCAGCAGATCAGCCTCCTTCTCGGAAACATATGCTATGGTCTGGGGGCCTATATCTATCCCGACGGCGCCGCTCCCCACGGGGTGTATGACCTCGCCGGTCTCTTTATCGCACTTGATGACGGGCTTACCCTCAAGCGATAACTGCACATACCAGCGGGTCTTGTTTTTTCCCGGTTTTCTGAGTATCCTGCAAAACTTTACCCTGTATTTCAGCATCTCCTCTTCATATTTATTTCCGGGGTCAAACTTAACACGCAGCCTTAAATCTTTCCATTTTACAACTCCGTCACGGTATATAATCTCTGTTCCACAGCTTTTACCTGTTTTTGAGCCACCGGCGACCGAATTCATCGTTCCGCGTTTTTTAAAATGTATCTTTTTCCCTTTTCCTTTAAAATAATCATTAAACGCATCCCAGACCCGGGGCGCGATCCCGTGGACGGCAACGCCGGAAGCGACGTTCTTGTTGAAGTGCTTATAAAAGAACTTCATATCCTTGTTGAAGTCATTATCCGTTATCCCTGCTTTTTCCCGCATGGCTTGTAGTTTTTTATTAAGGCTTTCTATTTCCGGCGTTTTATTGCCCTCTTCGTCGCGCAGTCCCTTCTCCGCGATAATTCTCTTTTTCTCCGCCGTTATCGCCTGATAGTCTTCGCTCTTCTCCAGCCGACGCAGCTTTTTAAGCTCATAGTTCAGGAGCGTATTATAGATTTGTCTGGCGATCTCGAATCTCTTTTCAAGGCGGTCGCTCTGCCATTTTTCAATGACCAACGGCAAAGTGAGACTGCATGTATCTGTTGTCGATCTTTTTGCCATAATACCTCCTGCTTTCAAAGCGTCAAATATGATATATTTATTCTAACATATAGCTACGATAAAATTCAAGCAAATAAATAAAGCGCTGTCCGAAAACCCTATACAGGCGATCGGGACAGCGCTTTCAGGCGTTTTATCAACTTTTGCTACTTGTTCACCATGAGCTTTTTGAGGGCCTTTTCAAGGTTCTCCACGGTGAGAGTGTACATGTCGAACTCGTTGGCGATGATGTCGTAGGTGCGGCCCCAGTATCCGCTCCTGAACCAGCCCTGGCGCTCGGCCGGGTTGAGCCAGACGATGTGGGGGAACTTCTTCTTGAACATCCGGAAGTACTCCATGCCCGAGGGGTTCC
>JAFRAF010000007.1 GCA_017405545.1 Oscillospiraceae bacterium
TCGGTGTAATATAAAAGGCCGTCGTCGGAATATATGAGCCGTTTGGCTCCCCGGCCTCTTTTGTCGAGAGTGCCGATGTCGCACTCCCTGTATTTTCCGTCGGGCAAAAGCCCCTCCCGGTTTGAGAAGCGGTCGCCGCCGATGGCCATGTCGTCTATGAATCTCTCGACGGAGCCGCCGTCCCAGCCCAGCTTTCTGGCCTCGTTTTTCGTTATGTAATTTCCCGGCAGGTGCCCGTAGGCGTCCAGGTACAAAATGACGTTCTGCAGGTCGTAGTAGTACCCGTCCTCCGCTGGGAGGTATTTGCTCTCCTCCTCCGGGGGCTCCTCCGGCTCGGCCACAGCCGTTTCCGCGGGCGCCTCCGGCTGGATGACGGGGATGTTCACCGGGGTCAATACCGATTCAGGCTGCTGCGCGGCGCAGGCGCAGAGAGAAAAAACGATGATGAGCGCCAGCAGGAGCGCCGGTATCCGTTTTAAGTTCAAATCCACCGCCACCTTTGAAACAGGCAAAAATGCCCTCTAAATATATATTTTATCATAGACATGCGGCTTTGCGCAAGGCGCTTGAAAAATTATATTATTTAATTTATAATATCCTAACGATAGTTTAAAAGCCTGAAGGGAGAGTTCCGAATGAAGGGACCCGCCGTGCTGCCCCCCGACAGGGACAGCAAGTTACTCGGGATATTTACAAGAGACCGGTATTTCTACAAGACATTTTTCCCTCTGCTGCTGATAATCGCCCTTCAGCAGCTGGCGGCGCTGACCGTAAATCTGGTGGACAACCTCATGCTGGGCAGGTACTCCGAGCTGGCCCTTTCCGGCGCCACCCTTGTAAATCAGCTCCAGTTCGTGCTGCAGCAGATAGCCGCCGGCATAGGCATGGGCATCGTGGTGCTGGCGGCCCAGTACTGGGGGCAGCGCCGCACGGAGCCCGTTAAGAAAATCATAGCCATCGGGATTAAATTCGGCTTCGCCGCGGGGCTGGTGTTCTTCATCCTGTCCGTCGTGATGCCCCACGGTCTGCTCTCCGTGTTTACAAAGGACGAGGCGGTCATAGCGGAGGGCATGCGGTATCTGCGGATTATGTGCTGGACGTATCTGCTGTTTTCCGTGTCCAACTCACTCATGTACGCCCTCCAGAGTGTGGAGACCGCCATGATCGGAACCATAATGTCCCTGAGCACCATAGTCATAAACTTCTGCCTCAACTATGTTCTGATCTACGGCAATTTCGGGGCGCCGGAGCTGGGGATAAGAGGCGCCGCCATCGCCACCCTTGTCAGCCGGTCGGTGGAGCTGCTCATAATACTGGTCTATACCCTGCGAATAGACAAAAAGCTGACAATGAAGTTCAAGGAACTCTTCACCTTTGACACGACATATCTTAAGGATTATATACGTGTTTCCGCCCCGGTGATACTCAGCGGGCTTTTGTGGGGCATAGCCCAGGCGGCCCAGACGGCTGTTTTGGGGCACATCGGGGCCCAGGCCATAGCCGCCAACAGCATAGCCGTGACGGTTTCCCAGGTGTTCGCCGTGTTCGGCATGGCCTGCGCAAACGTGGCCTCCGTCGTGACGGGGAAGACAATAGGCGAGGGGAGACTGGACATGGTGCGCTCCTACGCCAAGACCATGCAGGGGATATTTCTCGCCCTGGGCCTGACCCTGGGAGGGCTGCTGTTCATATTCAAAGGCCCTATTATAAACTTTTACCGCATCTCGGAGGAGACCAGGTCTATGACACTGGGCTTTCTAACGATTTTGAGCGTCACCACGGTGGGCTCCTGCTACGAGTACCCAGTGGAGAGCGGCATAATCGGCGGCGGGGGAGATACCCGTTACGCCGCCATTGTTGTCAACTCCTTCATGGGGCTGTTCACCATCCCCAGCGCCATTTTAAGCGCCTTCGTTTTCCACTTCCCGCCGGTGGTGACCTACTGCTTTCTTAAGGCGGATCAGA
>JAFRAF010000065.1 GCA_017405545.1 Oscillospiraceae bacterium
AAGCCCGCCCCCGGGACGGGGGCGGGCTCATGCTGAACTGAGCTGAACTGTCTGGTCTTGTTCCGCTGTCTGTAAGATTATATGTAAACGATGGGCTTTACCACATCAGCCGGGTTGTCAGCCATCAGGTTGAAGGCGTCCTCGATCTTGTCGAAGCCGTGGAATGTGTGGCTTATCAGCTTGTCGGGGTCGACTCTGCCGTAGCGGATCAGCTCGATAAGTCTCTCAAGACGTCTTCTGCCGCCGGGGCAGAGGCCGCCGGTCAGGTTTTTGTGGGCCACGAAGGAGGTGGACTCGGAGGCCTTCAGCAGGAAGTCCTTGTTCTGTCCGGCGATGTTGGCGATGGTGCCGCCGCACTTTGTCATTCTGTAGGCCTCGGCCATGTTATCGGTGGTGCCGCCGGCCAGAATTACGGAATCGACGGGCTTGTTGCCGGTCAGCTCCATGACCTGATCGTAGATGGGGCCGTCCTTGTAGCTGATGGTGACGCTGGCGCCGTACTCCATAGCCAGCTCTCTGGTGTGGGGCCTGTTGCCAACGGCGATGATGCGGCCGGCTCCGCGGATGGCGGCGCCCGCAACGCTCATCAGGCCGACAGGGCCTATGCCGATGACGACGACTGTGTCGCCGAATTTGATGTCGGCCAGCTCGGGGCCGTGGAAGCCGGTGGTGACCATGTCGCCCACCAGGGCGGCGGAGGCCATGGAGATGTCGTCGGGTACCAGAGCGACGTTCATATCCACATCGGGGACCTTGAAGTACTCTCCGAAAACACCGTCCCACTGGGAGGACAGGAATCTGCCGCCCAGAGGCTTGGATATATGCTGATGCAGTCCGTCCTGTACATCGGGATGGAACCACTGGGGTGTGACTGCCGGCACGGCGACCACATCGCCGACCTTAAAGTCCTTAACCATGGAGCCGACAGCCTCGATGCGGCCTACGGCCTCATGACCCAGGATACGTCTGGCTCCCACGCCTCTTACGCGGGCGCCTGCCACATCAGATGTGCAGGGGCACACGGCAACAGGTGAAAGCAATGCGTCGAAGAGTCCCAGATCGGGCACATCCTTGGTGACCCAGCCGGTCTCTTTGTTGGGAACAATAATACCGAATCCTCTCATAGTAGACATATATTTTCTCCTTTCTGAAAATATGGTTAGCTGAATTACTATTAAAACCTATGGCAAAAACGGGAACAGTGACATTATCAGGGCCACGACTACGGTGCCCACGGTCGTCGCGACGACTGTGGAGCAGAACACCGCGGGATAGGCGTCCCTCATGTTCAGGTCCGCGATGTTCACCGCCATGTTCACCGCACCGCTGTGGGGCAGCGAGTCGATCATAGTCGCCGCATACACACCCACGCGGTGGATGAACACAAGACTAAGGCCCTTTTGCGTGAGGGGGCCGGCCAGCACGGGTATCGCGATCTGCGTACCCGTGGTGGAGCCGCCCGTCATGCAGCAGATGAAAGAAACTACAACTATCAGAAGCAGTACTGGAGCCGCATTCAAAGTCAGCATGCCGTTTATGATATCGTCGTACTCCGCAGTCTTCTGAATGACGGCAGCGAAGCCGTTAACAGCGGCGATGGTGCAGGCAGGACCCAGAGACGATGCCGCGCCTTCATTGATGGCTCTCATTATCTTCCCTTCCGTCATGTGGGGACGGAAGAGCACGATGGCCACGGCACAGGCCGCCAGCGAGGCGACAAATATGTGCATGGTCAGCACATTGAACAAAACGAGCAGGACTATAAGGGGGACGAGGGACAGTAAGAATGAGGGGGATTCTGTGTCCGCATACACGGTGTCCCTCGGCCCGTACGCAAAACGCTCGCCTTTTGCCAAAGCCTTCTGGCATAGCTTTGTAAGCGCGTACACCATAACAACAACTTCCGCGACTGCGCCCAGAACTCCCGCAACCCAACCACAGTAGGGTGAGGTACCGATAACCATCGCAACGATGTTTGTGGGTTGCGGTGAGCCCGGGCCGCTCAGGGCAAATGTAAATGCGCCCCCGCATATTGCCCCCATGATAAAGCGCTTGGGTATTCCTGCCAGATCAAATATGTGCATGGCTATGGGATAGATGGTGATGATCGCCACCGCCGCGTTTATGCCGCCGTAGCACAGCACGGCTGAGGCTATGATCACCGCCAAAAGCCCGCGTGCAATCACTCTGCTTCCGCTGGCGTTGCCGAAGAGAGCCTTGCATATCTTGTCCGCAATGGCTATTGCCGCGCCGCTGCTGGCGTAGACCTTCGCCAGTATGGCGCCGAAGATGTACATGGGCATCATCACGGTCACTATCTCTCCGAACGAGCGGTAATAGTCGTCCAGAAAAGTACTGACAAAGGGCAGCCCGCAGAAGAGCATCACCGCAAATGACGCGACTAATGTGCTGATGAATATCGAAACGTTTCGCAGTGACAGTATCATCAGCAGTGCAAATCCCAGCAAAATGCCGAAATACCCCATAAGTATCCTACCCCTAAATCCTATCCGTTGACTCGATCTGTTATTTCAACAATCTTCTCCTTGTAATTTTATGTCTCTCAATTCCGAATGACTTCCGATTTCAGGCCGCCTGAACGGAGGGCGCTCATGCGGAGCATTACTCCACGCTGTTCTCTACGTTCTCGGCGATCTCGGCGGCAGCTTCCGCGCCTTCAGAGACGATCTCGGCGGCGTCCTCAACACTTTCGGCGGACTTGGTATCCGCGTCGTCCCAGCCCTTGACCTTCTTGGCGCCGGTTACGCCCAGAATGATACATATGACTATTATGGGCAGCAGGGCCTTAAACAGTCCGGCGTAGGAACCGGTCAGATCGTAAACCACGTTCGCAGCGGGGATACCCACGCAGGCGCCGATGGTGATGCAGGCGGTAAGTACGCCCTGGATAGCGGCGGCGTCCTTTACGCCGAAGGCCTGACGGACCATGGGGGTGGGCAGGATCTTCGGGAAGAGGAAAGCCAGACCGATAAGTCCGCAGACGATGTACATCATGCCGACGCTGGGTGTCGTGAAGCCCAGGACGAAAGCGACGATGGCGTAGAGCACGGCGACGACTATAAGGGACAGACGCGCACCCAGCTTGTCGGCCACGAAGCCGCCGGGTATCATTGTTATATTGTTAACAGTAAGTACAACGCTGAATATAGCGCCGTAGACGGCGGCGCTCAGGCCCATGTCGGCCATGTACAGCGCAACGTTGGCATATGCCGCATAGAAGCATGCGGCGAAGAGGGCGAAGAATACCACTAAGGCCCAGAAGTTATAGGTCTTGGTAGCGGCCTTGAAGGTCACGCCGGGCATATCCTCCTGCTTTGCGGTGGCCTCTTCCTCATCTTTCGCCCAGAGCATGGTGGTCTTGGCGTCCACCGGGTTGTTCCTGACGAAGAGCCATACAATCACGGTTACGATTATGACCAGAATTGCGACGTAGCGTATGGTCTGCTGATAGCCGACCTTGTCAATAAACTTACCGATATAGATGCTTCCGAAGGTTCCGCCGAAGCCGCCGATGGTCATGGAGATGGCCAGCAGTGTGGCGTGGAGCTTGCCGAACCAGCGGTTGAACAGCATGGCAGTTGTGGTGGATGAACAGAACGCAGGGAAGAGTCCCACGAACAGCGCGCCCAGATAAAACACCGGCAGGCTCTTCGCCGTGGAGTACAGGAAGTAGCCGATAACGATGCCGGCGCCTCCGAGTACGATGGCAGTTCGCAGGTTTATCTTCGAAATTATCTTGCCGTAAAGCAGCAGGAACACGGTCGAAGACGCCGCCTGTATGGTCTGAACCAGGGCGTAGGATGTTCTGGAGAATTCCGGGAATCGCTCCAGAATCGGCGCCGTGTACAGGCTGAAGGTGCTGTAGGCAACCGCATAAAAGAAGTTCATGACGACCGTTGCCGCCATTATGACCCATGCGTAATGCCACCAGGATTTCTTTTGGGTCTCACTCATTTTTTATACCTCCTTGCTTATATGTCACGGTATCCCGTCCTTATTCCCTTTCTTTAATCCTTTAAATCGAATTATAAAATGTCGAAAAAAAAATATTGACGGGAACTGAACTTGAGTCTATTATATTGGCGAAGTGATTCTACTTAAAGATTCAACTCACAACATTTTTATAGGACCAGCAATTTAAGAACACGAGCAAATCACAGGAGCATATTATGTTTTACGATCTCTCGCAGCGGGGCAGCACGCCCAAATATCTGTACCTGTACCAGCTGATCCGGCACGATATCCTCACTGGAAGGCTGTCCAGCGGCACACATTTGCCCTCAAAGCGCACTTTATCCAAAGAATTGGGCATTGGAATCATCACCGTAGCCAACGCATACGATCTTTTACAGTCGGAGGGCTACATAGTATCAATGGAGCGAAAGGGCTTCTTCGTCCAGAATATCTCCACCCTTCAGAAGCCGAACATAAATTATTCTCAACCCAGCATAAATTTGGACGAACAGGACAGCTCGGCGGATTTTGAACCTGAATACTTCGTCGACACCAAGGCAAATAGGATCAGTTTGGACCTTTTTCCCAAGAACACATGGAACCAGCTCATGCGAAAAACCCTTTCACAGGGCAATGAACAGCTGTACAGAACAGTCCCGTACAACGGTCTTTTCTCGCTGAGACTGGCCATAGCGAATTATCTGCAGAGCTCCGTGGGCATCTACTGCAACCCCTCTCAGATAGTGATCGGCGCGGGCACGGAGTATCTTTTCAACCGTCTGGCCCTCATGCTGGGGCGCACCTGCGTCTTCGGCTTTGAGGATCCGGGCAACAAAAACCTTATCAACACCTGCACCCGCTTCGGCTGCGAGTGCCGTAGCATACCCGTGGACTACGGCGGGCTGATTGTCGACTCTCTTGAAAAGAGCGAGGTGGACGTGATGCACGTCTCCCCCGACAACCACTTCCCCACAGGCATACGCATGTCCGCCTCCCGCCGGAACGAGCTTATCAACTGGGCATACCGCGGCTATAAACGCTTTATAATCGAGGATGGCTACGACAGTGAATTCCTCTACAACGTCCATAATTCCCCCACCCTGTACACCATGGATACGGCGGGAAAGGTCATCTATATAAACACCTTCTCCAAGACCATGGTCCCGGCCCTGCGCATCAGCTACATGGTGCTGCCCGCCTCTCTTATGAAGCTGTATAAGGACGCTATGGGCTTCTACTCCTGCACCGTGTCCAGCTTTGAGCAGTACACTCTTGCCCAGTTCATCTCCCAGGGCCATCTCAACAGCCACATCAACCGCCTCAAGAGGCATTATGCCGGCATCAGAAAAAAGCTGGTATCGGCCATAGGCGCTTCACCCTTAAACAAAATCAGCTCAATATATGAATTCGACGCCGGCACCCATCTGCTGCTCACCGTCCACACCGAGCTGGACGATGAGGCGATCCGCAGCGCGGGCGTGCAAAAGGGCCTGAGCCTGCAGCTCTATTCGGACTACTGCTCCTCTGAGTTCACCAAGCGCACCGGCGTGCTGGTCATCAATTACGCCACCATCAATCCCGAAAAGATCGTCCCCTTCATCGCGAGGCTCTGCGATGTCTTCCCCGAATGCAGAAGGGATTCACAGGATAATTTCGACGCCGCCAGGTAAATTTTCCCTTCTAACCAGTCAAAAAAACGCCTCCCTTGTGTAAAGGGAGGCGTTTTGCTTATTATTTAATAATGGTAAACGGCAGAGACTCGCATAAAGCAAAGCCCGGGCGGCGCACGATGCGGCTTCTCCGTCCGGGCTCAGTATTTATAATAAAGATGTATACTTTATCCCCAGCCTTGTGGCCTGTCCCTCGAACCAGACCCTGTCATATTCGCTTCTTATCGCTCTGCCCCATCTTCTGTACAGCCGCCTGTACCAGTAGCGGACGCCCGAGGGGATGGTGACCAGCAGCAGCATAAAGGGACCGAAAAAGCAGTTTTGTATGGCGTGGCCGTACTCGTGGCAGGTGATGTGCTCGCTGCTGCAGCGGTCCCGGATAAAGAAGGGGCCGCCCTCCATCCCGCCCCAGTATTCGCCTGCGGTGAAATACCAGGCCCAGCCGCAGCGCCTGGGTTTGTGCCCGCTGATAAGCATGGCGGCCGCCAGCAGACAGCCTATGAGCGTCAGCGGCAGTCCCCAGGTGAAGGAGAGTATATAAAATGTGGTTTTGTTCAGCTTCATCGGCATTCAGTATTGCAAGCTCCTGATATAATAAATATCGCATCCGGTATCAACTCTATTTCCATTTGAAATAGAGCATGGTGATGTCGTCGAACTGCTCATTATCCCGAACGAAAGCGTCGACCGACTTCTTTACATTCTCAAGTATGGCATGGACGTCGGCGTCCGCACAGTCCGTCAGGCAGGCCAGCAGGCGGTCGTCGCCATAGAGTTCATTTTCTCTCGTCGACGCCTCGGTCACCCCGTCGGTATATAGAAATAGGCCGTCCCCCGCCGTCAATTGCAGTTCCGTCTCCTTATACTTCGCGTTCTCCATACCGGCAAGAACAAAGCAGTTTTTCGACTTCAGATACTCCGCATTTCTGCCGCGTATGAGCACCGGCGGATTGTGTCCGGCGCTCACATATGTAAGGCCGCCGCTCTTCAGGTCTAAAATCCCTGCCCAGAGGGTGACGAACATGTCCGCCTCATTCTTCTCACACAGCACATTGTTCGCCGTGAACAGAGCTTCCGAGAGCATCGGAATATCTCTGATGCAGTTTTGCAGAATGATTTTCGAGGAGGCCATAAACAGCGCCGCCGGGACCCCCTTGCCAGAGACATCACCTATGAGAAAGGCCAGCCTGTCGGCATCCACATAAAACACGTCGTAAAAATCGCCGCCCACATCCTTTGCCGCCTGCATGGATGCGCTGACCGCTACCTCGGGCCGTCCCGGGTACTTATCGGTCAGTGATGGCAGAAGGGAATGCTGTATGACATTTGCCACCTCTAATTCCGATTTCATTCGTTCCCGCTCAAGGGACATGGCCTGCTGCTTTTCCATAAAGTGGATTATTCCCATCATCAGCGCAATCCCTATTGCATTGACCGAGATAAAGGGCAGCGCAATCTGCCGTACGATATCGAACGCAACCGAATAGGGCTTGACAAGTATAAGCACGATGCACAGATGGAGCGTCTCCATTGCCATACCAATCAGAAGAATCCAATAGTATTTCTTCAAAACATTGGGGAAAGCGCCGGAGATGACTCCGCAAAGCAGACCTATCACACTGGTCGCCACAACGCAGGCGGCCGCTGTGATACCGCCCATAGTGAGACGGTGTATGCCCGCAATCACTCCGGCGATCACTCCGCTTACGGGACCGCCGATAAATCCTGCCAGCATCGGCCCTATATCACGCACCGATATCACGGCGCCATTAAGCGCGATGCCCGAGATATTGCCGTAAACTCCGAACAGGCCTCCGAACAAACCCGTAAAAAGGATAAACTTCCAGTTTTTCTTTTTCCCTATATAGTTTTTCAGAAACTGCGTACTCCCTGTGTATGCCGCCACAAGGAGAATCACTGCCAATGTACCTATCAATCTGGAAAAAAACTCATACGTGTTCTCCATAAAACGTCCCCTTTTTGTTCTATTTCGTCCTGTCCTTATCTATATCCTTCGGCAGAACTAGATTCAGCACGAGGGCGATAACGAAAATGGCCGCCACAACATTCTGTGAGAATATGCTCTGTATCGTCATGGAAAAGCTGTTCAAATTTCCGAAGCGGCGGAACCGGTAAAACCTGTGGGCATGGACAGGGAGATAGCCGCGGAGCCCCTGTGCTCTGCGTCGCCCGGTTCTTATCTACAACAAGCTTCCCGACAAAAAAACATGGTCAATTGCAATACTGTTATATAATACCACAGAAAAAAGCTGTCATTCAATGCTTTTCGGGCACTTTTTCGACTCACATGTTTAAAATCGTCCCTCTTCCCGGACTTGAATCGTCCCCGGTACGGGAGTATAATTACTTACAATAACAGAAAGAACGGGAAGAGGGGTGGAAGGGCCTTGTATCGCATTTTTCTGGTGGAGGACGACCGCGGGATAGCGGATGCCATAGCGGCGCAGACCGCCCTGTGGGATATGGAGACGGTCTGCGTAAGGGACTTCAGAAACGTCATGGCGGAGTTCGCCGCCTGCTCGCCCCAGCTCGTGCTGCTGGACATCTCCCTGCCCTTTTACGACGGCTATCACTGGTGCCGGGAGATCCGCGGCATATCCAAGGTGCCCGTCATATTCATCTCCTCGGCCGCCGACAATCTGAACATCGTCATGGCCATGAACATGGGCGCGGATGACTTCATCGCCAAGCCCTTTGACCAGAGCGTGCTCATGGCCAAGATAAACGCCCTGCTGCGCCGGGCCTATGATTTCGGCGGCACGGTGCCCGTGCTGGAGCACCGGGGCGCGCTGCTTAACACCGGCGACGGCTCACTGAGCTATGGCGGCGAAAAGCTGGAGCTGACGAAAAACGAGTACCGCATCCTGCTGGCCCTCATGCAGTCCAAGGGCCGCACGGTGAGCCGGGAAAAGCTGATGGAGCTCCTGTGGGAGTCCGACGAGTTCGTGGATGACAACACACTGACGGTGAACGTGGGCCGCCTGCGTAAAAAGCTGGCCGCGGCTGGACTGCGGGACTTCATCACCACCAGGCACGGCGTGGGGTATCTTGTGGAATGAGGGATTTCTGGAAAGCATATCTCCGGGGGAAGCTCCCGGCCTTCGGGCTGTTTGTGCTTTGCTGCGCAGTATTCGGCGTGACCTTCCGGCTCTATGAGCTGCCGCCGATGGCTGTGCTCTACCCCGCTCTCATATGTCTGGCGCTGTGGCTCTGCTATACCCTTGTTCTGGCCGCGAAGGCGGCGCGGAAGCACAAGACCCTGTCCTCGCTGACCGAGGCCTTTACCCTTGAGATGCTGCCCGACCCTGACACTGTGGACGACGCGGACTACCGCCGCGTCATAGCCCTCCTGCAGGAGGTCCGGCGTGTGCGGGAATCGGAGGC
>JAFRAF010000066.1 GCA_017405545.1 Oscillospiraceae bacterium
ATTCTGGCCTCACTCTGCTACGGAAAGGCTGTGGATCCAGACAAGGTCAGAACCGAGGGCATCAAGGACATAAGCCTGGACGACATAGCCATCGCGTCAAAGATAGGCTGCAGGGTCAAGCTGCTGGGCAGGGCCATGCCCGACGGACACGGAGGAGTCGTGGCCTGCGCCGCGCCCCATCTTGTCCCATCGAACCGGCTTATATCCGGAGTTGACGGGGTCATGAACGCCATAGCCGTGCAGGGTAACGCAACCGGCGAATCCCTATTTTACGGACCCGGCGCGGGCAAGCTGCCCACGGCCAGCGCCGTAGTGGCGGATATTATGGACATAGTCAGCAGAGGCGCCGACGACAGCTGGAAGGCCCCCTGGGGCGAGGCTGACGAGGGCTATGTGTCCGATTTCGACCAGGTTGTCTCAAAGTGGTATATACGCGCAGAGCACGCCTCAGAGCCGGCTGCTGAGGATATGGAATTCATCGGGAGCTCCGGCGGCTTTGACGGCTTTATCACTGAGCCAGCCGACAGGGCGCAGGCGGTTGAAATGGCAAAGGCGCTCAAGGTCAAGGCCATGTACAGGGTGCTTTCATAGCGGTGCCTGCGGACATATAATGGCTTGTGACAGCCCGCGGCAGAGAGGACATGTTATACTGTGCATTAGCATTCCCGCGTGTGCGCATGCCTACTTCGGGAATAGTTGGTAAATCAGCATGGTACTCAAACCGTTGAAAGAATAAAAATAACCGCTCAAGGCGGTTTTCATGGCCGCTGCGTTAGGCAGCGGCTCACAGTGATATAATGGAGGTTGTATATGGCATTAATTGTGCAGAAATTTGGAGGCAGCTCAGTCGCGAATACAGAGAGGATTTTCAGAGTTGCCAATATAATTGCCGATACTTACAGGGCCGGAAACGAAGTTGTAGTGGTGCTCTCAGCCCAGGGCGACACCACTGATGATCTGATAGAAAAGGCCGCCGAGATCAATCCCAATCCCTCAAAAAGAGAGATGGATATGCTCCTGTCAACAGGTGAGCAGATATCGATAGCCCTCTGTTCCATGGCCCTTGAAAAAATGGGGCTTCCCGTGGTATCTCTCACGGGATGGCAGGCTGGCATACAGACAAACAGGGCGTACGGTGACGCCCGCATCCACAAGGTCACGGGCGAGCGCATAAAGAGCGAGCTGGACAGGAACAGGATAGTTTTGGTTGCCGGCTTCCAGGGAATAAGCAAGTCGGATGATATAACCACCCTTGGAAGGGGCGGTTCAGACACGACCGCGGTGGCCATCGCGGTGGCGCTCAAAGCGGACCTCTGCCAGATATTCACAGACGTGGAGGGCGTGTTTACAGCCGACCCCAGAAAGGTCAAGGGAGCCAGAAAGCTAAACGAGATAACATATGATGAGATGCTGGAGCTTGCGTCCATGGGCGCGCAGGTGCTCCACAACCGCTCCGTTCAGCTGGCAAAGAGATACGGTGTGGATCTGGAAGTCCTTTCCAGCTTCGAGAGAAAACCCGGGACAAAGGTCAAGGAGGTAACTAAAGTGGAACGTATGAGCATCAGCGGTATCGCGAAGGATACAAATATAGCCAGTATCGCCATTATCGGAATCAAGGATGAGCCCGGCGTGGCATTTAAGGTGTTCAGATCTC
>JAFRAF010000008.1 GCA_017405545.1 Oscillospiraceae bacterium
AAGAGCCGCGATCTCGACAAGTTCAAGGCTGTTATCGAGGCAAACTCCTTCAGACAGCCCCCCAAGTGGCTTGATTATGATGCGGAGAACTTATGTGCAAAGGTCACTGGCGTACCCGCCAGAGTCGATATTGATTTGCCCAGTGAGGAACCGCTGATCGTAGAGCTCTAGTCTAAGTAGTCCTCTGACCCTCACATTGGTAAGCTGAAATAACACGGCGCACGTGCGTCAATTGTAAAGGAGGGTAATTATTTGATAGAGATTGAAAAGCCGAGCATCGAATGTATCGAAACACAGGGAGACGAATCCTATGGCAAATATGTAGTTGAGCCCCTTGAGCGTGGCTACGGTACGACCCTTGGAAACTCCTTAAGAAGGATACTCCTCTCATCCCTCCCCGGAACTGCTGTTACCTCTGTCAAGATAACAGGGGTCCAGCATGAGTTTTCAACTATACCGGGAGTCAAGGAGGACGTCACTGAGATAGTCCTCAACATAAAAGGTATAATTGCGAGACTCCATTCACAGGGTGATAAGACAGTTTATATTGAAGCCGCTGGAGAAGGCGAGGTCACCGCAGGCGATATAAAGGCCGACGGTGAGGTGGAAGTCCTCAACCCGGATCTTCATATAGCGACACTTGGACCCGGCGCCACCCTCAGCATAGAGATGAATCTCAGCCACGGCAGAGGTTATGTCTCAGCTGACAGGAACAAGCAGGCCCAGCCGATAATCGGCGTCATCCCGATCGACTCAATATATACGCCCGTTCTCAAGGTGAACTACACCGTGGAGAACACCCGTGTGGGCAACATGACCGACTTCGACAAGCTGACTATCGAGGTCTGGACAGACAAGACCATCACGGCGAGAGACGCTATTTCTCTGGGCGCCAAGATACTGTGCGATCACTTCGCTCTGTTTACGGATCTCTCTGACAGCATAGGTGAGACGTCCACAGTGGTCGAAAGGACCGATTCGCCCCAGCGGAAGGTCCTTGATATGACCATCGAAGAGCTGGATCTCTCCGTCAGAAGCTTTAACTGCCTCAAGCGGGCTAACATCAACACGGTTGAAGATCTTATATCTAAGACCGAGGAAGAGATGATTCGGGTGCGCAACCTGGGTCACAAGTCTCTTGAAGAGGTAGTGCATAAACTCGCGATGATGGGTTTGCACCTGGCGAGCGACGATAATAACTGACAGCGGCCGTGAAAACGGCAGCGCGACGATTGGATATAGGAGGTAAACAACATGCCCGGAACACGCAAGCTCGGTAAGCCTACCGACCAGCGTAGAGCTATGCTCAGGCAGCAGGTAACCGACTTCCTGGATAAAGGCCGCATGGAAACCACAGTTACCAGGGCAAAGGAAGTGGCTCCCATGGCTGAGAAGATGATCACACTTGGCAAGAAGAATACTCTGGCCACCCGCCGCAAGGCTCTCTCCTTCATCACCAAGGAGGATGTTGTGACAAAGGTATTCAAGGACCTGGCTCCCAAGTATGCTGAGCGCAACGGCGGATACACCAGGATCACCAAGATCGGTCCCAGAAGAGGCGACGGAGCTGAGATGGCAGTCATCGAACTGGTTTAATATCCCTGTGGGATATAATACAGCTCATATCTCGTGACCGAGTCCCTACGCTTTAAAAGCCGGAATAAGGTTAAAATGCATAAAGTGCTTTCCCGCGGATAAACTAAACGGGAAAGCACTTTTATTATTTGCTCATTTTTTGGAATATGCCGCATCAAAGGACGGGTCACGAGATGGAATACACGCAAAAAGAGTACATCGAATACGTAAAAGGGAAGTCGCCCAACTCGCCTCTGGGCAAGAATATGCTGAGGGCCTTCGGCGTCGGCGGCCTGATCTGCTGTGTGGGCCAGCTTGTCGGTGACAGCCTGCTCGGTGCCGGGATGGCTGAGGATACGGCAGCGGCCTTTACATCCATAAGCCTTGTGTTCATAGGCGCGGTCCTGACGGGCCTGGGCGTGTATGACGACATAGGCAGGTTTGCCGGGGCGGGCGCCCTTGTGCCCATAACGGGCTTTGCAAACGCCGTGGCCGCCCCGGCCGTGGAGTTCAAAAGCGAGGGCCTCATCACAGGCACCGCCGTGAAAATGTTCACCATAGCCGGACCCGTGATAGTCTACGGCGTCGCCGCCAGCGTGCTGTACGGGGTCGTGCTTGTGCTGTTCGGGGCGGGGTAAGAGGAATTGCAGCCTCTCCGGGAAAAGCCTGGAGAGGCTGTATTATCGCTTTTGATTTAAAAGCATACGGCCTTCCCCGGCAAGCATCCGGGGAAGGCCGTACAATAATATGTGGAGAGTGGTATTGAGCAAAGCGTGTTATCTGTGTTTATGTCAGGCGGTATGGCGCTTATCGTCCTGTGGCTGGGAGCAGCATGAGCACATATGACAGCTCTGACAGTCGCAGCCGCAGGAGGATTTGCCCGACCGCTTGTCGTGCAGCATCTTACGGATGATGAGCGCGACAACGGAGATAACGAGAAGAGAGATAATTATTGTTGCAAGCATGGTTTTTATCTCCTCAGACGGACCTTACCGAAACATCAAACCTTGACATCATGCGTCAGCTTATCGGCCTCCTTATAGGGCCTGAAGAGCTGGTAGACGATGAATGCCAGCAGTATAAGGGCTACTACAAGTCCGGCAGCGCTCACGTCGCCGATTATGAGTCGTCCGATGTTCCATGTGATCAGCGCCATTACATAGGCGAATACGCACTGATAACCGATTGCGAAAGCGGTCCACTTGCCGTTGTTCATCTCGCGCTTTATGGCACCCATGGCGGCAAAGCAGGGTGCGCAGAGGAGGTTGAAGATCATAAAGGCATAGGCCGCAAGCTTGCCGTGACCGCCGGATATTGTGTTGAAGTCCTCAGCGACTCGGGTCCAGATCTGGTCGCCGTTCTCCTCGAGCTCTTCCTCGCCGTCCTGATCGTCGTAGTTGTACATGATGCCGAAGTTGGCTACGACCTCTTCCTTGGCCACGAGACCGGTCACGGTAGCCGCTGTGGGCTTCCAGTCGCCGAAGCCCAGGGGCTGGAAGATGACGGACACGGGCTGGGCTACGCGGGCCAGAACAGAATCGTCCATGGGCTCGACCTCGTCTTCCGGGATGCCCATGCGGTCTGCTACGGTTGCGACATACTCGTCTGTGACAAGTGCAGTGTCCTCATAGAGATCCTCCACCATGCCGAAGCGGCCGTTGACATTGCCGAAGCTGGTCAGGAACCAGATCACGATAGAGGCGATAACGATAACAGTACCGGCGCGCTTGATGAAGGACCAGCCACGCTCCCAGGTGCCTCGCAGTACGTTGGCCAGAGAGGGGACGTGGTAGGCGGGCAGCTCCATGACGAAGGGAGCGGGTTCGCCGGCGAACATGGGGGTTTTCTTAAGCATGATACCCGAGATAACTATCGCGGCCACGCCGATGAAATAGGCGGAGGTGGCTACCCAGGTGCTGCCGCTGAACAGAGCGCCGGCGATGAGTCCGATTATGGGCATCTTGGCGCCGCAGGGGATAAAGGTCGTGGTCATTACCGTCATACGCCGGTCACGCTCGTTTTCTATGGTACGTGAGGCCATAACACCGGGGATGCCGCAGCCTGTACCTACCAGCATGGGGATGAAGCTCTTGCCGCTCAGACCGAACTTGCGGAATATACGGTCCATTATGAACGCGATACGGGCCATGTAGCCGCAGTCCTCGAGGATGCAGAGTATCAGGAAAAGAACCAGCATCTGGGGGACAAAGCCCAGTACCGCTCCGACTCCGGCGAGTATACCGTCGGAGATAAGGCCGGTCAGCCAAGGGGCCACATTCCAGCCCTCCAGGATACTTCTTGAGCCCTCCTTGAGCCAGGCGTCGCCCAGCACATCGTTTGCGGTGTCGGTGAGGAAGGTTCCGATAGAGATACCTCCGTCAGCGATGGAACTGCCCATGGACAGGGCGTAGACCAGGAACATTATGACCACAAAGATCGGCAGGGCTAAAATACGGTTGGTGACGACTCTGTCCACCTTATCGGAGGAGGAGAGCTGTCCCTTGTTCTTTTTCTTATATGTACCCTTGAGCAGCTCTGCGATGTAGAGATAGCGCTCGTTTGTTATGATGCTCTCTGCGTCGTCATCCAGCTCTTTTTCGGCGGAGCGAATATCCTCTTCTATGTGGCTTTTCACCTCGGCGGGGATATTCAGACTCTCCATAACCTTGTCGTCGCGCTCAAAGACCTTTATGGCGTACCAGCGCTGCTGCTCCTCGGGCATATCATGTACGACGGACTCCTCAATGTGGGCCAGAGCATGTTCCACGGGGCCGGAGAAGGTGTGCATGGGTACGGTCTTTGTATTCTTTGCGGCTTCAATAGCAGCCTCAGCTGCGGTCGTGATGCCGTCGCCCTTCAGAGCGGAAATCTCTACGATTTTACAGCCCAGCTCCCGCTCAAGTTCCTTTACGTTGATGCTGTCGCCGTTTTTGCGGACCAGATCCATCATGTTAAGGGCTATGACGACGGGTATGCCCAGCTCCGTGAGCTGGGTGGTGAGGTAAAGGTTACGCTCAAGATTTGTGGCGTCCACGATATTCAGGATAGCGTCCGGACGCTCGGAGATTAGATAGTTTCGGGCGATAACTTCCTCCAATGTATAGGGGGACAGGGAATAGATACCGGGCAGGTCGGTGATGACAACTCCCTCGTGACCGCGGAGCTTACCCTCTTTTTTCTCCACGGTTACCCCGGGCCAGTTGCCTACGAACTGAGCAGAGCCCGTCAGCGCATTAAAGAGGGTTGTTTTACCGCTGTTTGGGTTGCCCGCAAGGGCAATTCTTACATCCATAATTAATTCCTCTCTTTCTAAATCAGCGGATAGTAGCATTTAACCGGAAATAGATGCGTTTAACCACCGATCAAAAAATTAAAGCATTATTTTATTTCGATCATCTCTGCATCCGCTTTGCGGATGGACAGCTCATAATCACGGACTGTGACCTCAACCGGGTCGCCAAGAGGTGCGACCTTGCGGACGTATATCTCTACGCCCTTGGTGATGCCCATGTCCATGATGCGGCGTTTGACGGCGCCCACGCCATGCAGCTTCACGACCTGAACGGTCTCGCCGATCTTTGCCTCACGCAGTGTTTTCATTTCTTCCTCCCTCGTTTCATACCATGATTTTTTCGGCCATAGTCTGGTCGATGGCCAGACGTGTATCCTTGACGACAACGATGACATTTCCGCCTATTCGGGAAATGATGCGAACACTTTCTCCCACGACGAACCCCAGGTCCTCCAGATGGCGCTTGACCTCAGGCAATCCGCCGACCCGGCGGATTATGAGCTCCTCACCGTTATCCGCAAGTGTAAGCGGCATCATATACTCGCCCCTTTCTGCCTTGTCAGTTAAATGTAATTGACCGACGACTTGATATATGTGTTAGATTAAGCTAACCA
>JAFRAF010000067.1 GCA_017405545.1 Oscillospiraceae bacterium
GCTTCGGCCCCAACAGATACATGACCAGAGGCATGTTCGTCACCGTACTGGGCAGAGCCGCAAACGCGGATGTGAGCGGGTTCACTGAAGTCGGATTCACTGATGTATCGTCTGAGCAGTACTATGCGCCGTATGTGGCATGGGCCGCCGATAATGGCATAGTCGACGGCTTCCCGGACGGCAGCTTCGCCCCGGATCAGTATATCAGCCGTGAGCAGATGGCCGTTATCATGGCACGCTACCTTGAGCAGTTTGACATTACGGACGATGAGGCCGCCCCTGAGGATTCTCAGCCTGAGGATTCACAATCTGAGGATACACAGTCTGAGGATACACAGCCCGAAGACACGCAGACTGAGGAGGGCGATATGTCCACTGAAGCCCTGCCGGGGCTCAGCGAGAAATACAGCGACGCCGATTCCATATCCGAATGGGCCCAGCCGGGCGTACTCATATGCACAGAGCGCGGCCTGCTCACCGGTGACAACACAGGCTGCTTCAATCCCCATGACAACTCGACCAGGGCCATGTGCGCTGTCCTTATGACAAGGCTCATGACCGCCGCCGGCAATTGAGCCGAAGCTTCATAAAGCCCTCAGCAGGACGCATTGCGGTACCGCGATGCGCCCTGTTTTTTTGTATTCACCGATTGACAAACCCACGCAGCGGGCCTTGACAATCCTCTCGGATTGTGACATTAATACAATATCATAAAGATATATCAGGAGGTGTTCATATGAGTGAACATGCGCAATATGCGGAAAAGGCCCCGAAAGCGGCTAACGGCTTTGTCATGATGTTTCTGTTCATCCTGCTGGCAATCGCTGCCGTCTTGCTGGTGATCGTCTCGGCTGCCGCGCTGGACGGCGGCGGAAGCGCGCTCTGGGTCATTCTGCTGATAATCGCCATACTCTATCTGTGCGTATGCTGGGTGCCCTTTCTGGGCCTTAAGGTCATAAAGCCCCAGGAGGCCCTTGTGCTCACCCTTTTCGGAAAGTACATAGGCACGCTCAAGGAGGAGGGCTTTTACTTCGTAAACCCCTTCGTGTCCGCCGTAAACCCCACGGCAAACCCGCTGTCCGAGGCGTCTGAGAGCTCTACAGTCGAGCGTTTAGCCTCTTTCGGCAAGCCCAAGAAGGACAGCGCCGGCGGCAAAAAGCTCTCCCTCAAGGCCATCACCCTGAATAACGGCAAGCAGAAAATAAACGATCTGCTGGGCAACCCCATAGAGATAGGCATCGTGGTGATATGGCGGGTGGTGGACACCACAAAGGCGGTCTTCAACGTGGACAACTACATGGAGTTCCTCTCCATCCAGACCGACTCCGCCCTGAGAAATATTGTCCGGCTCTACCCCTATGACCTGTCCGACGGCGGTGAGGAGTGCAGTCTGCGCGGCTCCAGCCAGGAGATATCCGACAAGATAAAGGCTGAGATACAGTCAAAGGTTGAGATAGCCGGACTGGAGGTCATCGAGGCACGCATAACCCATCTGGCCTACGCCTCGGAGATAGCCGCCGCCATGCTCCAGCGCCAGCAGGCCGCCGCCATAATCGACGCCCGCAAGATGATAGTCGACGGGGCCGTCGGCATGGTGGAAATGGCCCTGAACAAGCTGGGCGAAAACAGTATCGTCGAGCTGGACGAGGAGCGCAAGGCCGCCATGGTATCCAACCTGCTGGTGGTCCTGTGCGGCAATAAGGACGCCCAGCCCATAGTCAACTCGGGCTCTATCTATTAAATAAATAAGGAGGAAAAACCATGCTTATCCTGACCATCAACAGCGTACCCGGCCGCGATATCGAGGCGCTGGGCATAGTAAAGGGCAGCACAATACAGTCAAAGCACATCGGCAAGGACATAGGCTCCGGCTTCAAAACCATCATCGGCGGCGAGCTGAAAGCCTATACCCAGATGATGGACGAGGCAAGGCAGATCGCCACTGATCGAATGATCGGCGAGGCGGAGGCCCTGGGCGCCGACGCCATTATCGGGGTACGCTTCTCCACCTCCGCCATCATGCAGGGAGCGGCCGAGATGCTGGCTTTCGGCACGGCCGTCAGATACAGATAAGGCCGAGAGTGTGCTCAAGCCGTGGCTAAGGAAAAGGACAACGACAAAAAACAGATCCTTCTGCGCATATCCCCCACTCTTTGGAAGGAGCTGGCCGCCTGGGCGGAGGACGATTTCAGATCCATAAACGGGCAGATAGAATATCTGCTGACCGAGGCCGTGAAAAAGCGGAAAAAGGGCGGCAAATCGCAGCAGGCGGTGAATAGAGACATCTCCAAATAAACAAGGGGCATACCGCGCCGTGCGGTATGCCCCAATGTTCATTCTCGGGCAGAGAAGTCGCCGGGCAGATCCCTCTGCCCGGCTTTGTCAAATTAAGAGGTATCAAGCAGCAGTATAACCGCGGCTTTAACTGAATCATGGATGTACTTCGCTATTCATCCTTGTCGTTAGAATTTTGACCTACATTCTACGAACTACGTATAATGTACTACATTATACGCTGCTTTGCAAGATGTTTTTTTTAACAAATTATTCGTCCTGAAATTGTCTAAAATACCGTATGCCCGAATTTATATTCTTAATAAGCAGCAATCACCCTGTATTCTGGCATTAAACAATCAGTGCCGCTTATACTTCCCCGGCTCCCAGCCGGAAAGCGGGTAGCGCTGCATAGCGCCGAAAATTTTGCTTTTCATATCCGGGTATTCGGCCGACAGGGTCTTTACAAGCTCCTTAACCTCGGTGCGCTTGCTTATGCCGTCTCTCGGACAGGGATTCTTCACCACCGGCAGGCCGTAGCGCCGCACAAGGCTCTCTGCGGTCCCCTCCCCCACGTACAGCATGGGCCTGATCTGAGTAACGTCCATCCTTGACATATAGGTCACCGGCTCAAAGCAGTTTATACGGCCCTCAAAGAACAGGGACATCATAAAGGTCTCCACCGCGTCGTCGAAGTGGTGGCCCAGGGCGATCTTTTTGATACCCAGCTCCTTCATCTTGTCATGTAGCACGCCGCGGCGCATTTTGGAGCACAGGGCGCATGGATTTTTCTCCTTGCGCTCGTTGAAGACTATCTCCCCTATCTGGGTCTTGATGATCGTATATGGTATGTCCAGCTCATCGCACATAGCCTTCACCGGCCCGTAGTCGCTGCCGAAGCCCATGTCCACTGTCAGACCGTGTATGGAGAAGCGTTTGCTGTTGTACTTCCGCAGCTCGGCCAGTGCCCGTAGCAGGCAAATCGAGTCCTTTCCCCCCGAGACGCCTACAGCGATTACGTCGCCCTCGTCTATCATTGAGTAGTCCTCCACACAGCGGCGGACCAATCCGGTAAATTTCTGCATACCCATCCCTCATAAAAAAGAAAATCGAAACCGAGAATTCGAGAGTAAATCGAAGAAAACAGGAGTTTTCGGGAGTTTGCAAAAGACATAATAAAAAAACCGAAAATAAGTGTTGACAGCCGCATTGTCATGTGCTATAACATTTAAGTGCACACGGGGCTGTGTTTTTTTATTGTAATCGTGTGCGCATTATTTGTCAAAAAATTTTTTACACAATATAATTGGAGGAAACTCAATGTCAACGACACTTGCGAAAAAGGAGACCGTTTCCAGAAAATGGTATGTCCTTGACGCAGCGGGAAAGCCCTTGGGCCGCACCGCCGCTACCGCCGCTACTCTGCTCCGCGGAAAGCACAAGGCGGACTACACTCCCAATGTGGACTGCGGTGATTTCGTGATCATCTTAAACGCCGCTCAGGCGGTTCTCACCGGCAGCAAGCTCACCAAGAAGTATTATCGCCGTCATTCCGGCTGGGTCGGCGGTCTGAAGGAGATCCGCTATGACAGGCTCATGGCCACAAAGCCTGAGTTCGCCATGACTCACGCTGTCAAGGGAATGCTTGGCAAGAACACCACCGGCGCTGCTCAGCTCCGCCGCCTGCGCGTATACGCCGGCGATGAGCACATGCACGCTGCACAGAAGCCCGAACCCTGGGTAGAAGGTTAAGGAGGATAAACAGAATGTATACGAGCAAAAAGCCCTATATGTACGGCACAGGCAGAAGAAAGTCCTCTGTCGCCAGAGTCCACCTCTTCCCCGGCGGGACCGGCAAGATCACCATCAACGGCCGCGATATCGACGATTACCTCGGTCTTGAGACCCTGAAGCTCATCGTTCGTCAGCCCCTCAACACCACCGGCACCGTCGACAAGGTGGATATTGAAGCCACCGTTTCAGGCGGCGGCGTCACCGGCCAGGCCGGCGCCATCCGTCACGGCATTTCCAGAGCCCTCCTTCTGGTGGACGAGAACTATCGCCACGACCTGAAAGCAGCCGGCTTCCTGACCCGTGACCCGAGAATGAAAGAGCGTAAGAAGTACGGGTTGAAAGCAGCCCGCAGAGCGCCTCAGTTCTCGAAGCGTTAATCGAGACTTCGAAACGACGCAAAAAGCCCGGAAATTCAACGTTTCCGGGCTTTTTCCATGCCCGAATCTTTTTGATTTGTTTTAGCGAAATCTGACTCATTCTGATCAAAGAATTTTAGTTAATTTTGGGTTAAATGCTCTTTTCAGACCCCTTAGTAGTTAATTTTTGGGTTAAAAAAAGGAACATGATAGAGCGGAACAAGTCCGTTTATTCCCGTTTTCCTTTATGTGAATCCGCGGTGAGAATTCGGATTCAAACTACTGCGCCACAGATCGCCTGATGAAATCTGACCGAATCTGATAGTTTTAATCCTATCTTATAGAGACGCTCAGCAGAGAGTTCTTTCTGCCGGGCGTCTTTGTCTTCCCAGAAGAAAAGCCTCCATTACATAGCCCGGTTGCTGTACGAAACGGTAACCGGGCTTTTTTCATTTCTGCAGACTCTGCAGAACCATCATAAAAAGGAGGATTATTCGATGGCAAAAGAAACAATCGTGATCGACGGTGTGCGTTACTACGCCGACCGTCCCAGAAGCTGCAGAGGCTGTTTCTTCTGGAAGAACAGGAAAGCCGGATGCTCTCTCAAGAAAGAGAACTGCTATTACCTGGCGGAGTCTCCGAAAAAGAATTCGCCATGCAATTTATATCATCTATCCGATCGCTGAGATCATGGAGGAAATGAATTGCGGCAAAAACAAGGCGGTTCAGCTTCTGGATGAGCTGGAAAACAAGGTCGGACTGATTGAGCGGAAGCGTCAGGGCCTTGGAAACCCTAACCTGATCTATGTGAGGAGCTTCTTCCGGACTGTGGATAACTCTGGGGAAAGACACTTCTTGAAGTTTGAAAATAAAACTTCTGGAA
>JAFRAF010000068.1 GCA_017405545.1 Oscillospiraceae bacterium
AAGACGGCCACTTCTGAACTTCGGCCACACCTTCGGCCACTCCATAGAAAAATGCAGCGGCTACAGCCTGCACCACGGTCAGGCCGTGGCCATGGGCATGTGCATAGCCGCGGCAGGGGGCGTGGCCATGGATATGTGCGGTGAGGATACCTTTAATACGATAAGGGGCGCTGTACGGGCCTACGGGCTGCCTGAACGATGTGAATATGATGAGCAGAGGGTTTTCGACGCCATGCTGGCGGATAAAAAGCGGGCGGGGGACAGCCTTGTGCTCATACTACCGGAGAAGACCGGCAGCTGCGTGAGAGTGAAGCTGCCCCTGGACAAGGCGCACGACGTACTGCACGCGGGCATGGAGAGGAGCGGAAAAGAGCGATGAAAGCCATTATAAAGCCGTCGCCTCTGGGGGGCTGTATAAAAGCCATACCCTCAAAATCCCGGGCCCACAGGCTGCTGATATGCGCAGCGCTCAGCGACAGACAGACCCGCATATGCTGTGACAGGACCTCGCAGGATATTGAGGCCACTGTCTGCTGCCTCGGCTCTCTGGGAGCCGACATAGTCCGCGACGGGGAGGGCTATACAGTCACGCCCGTCACGCACGACGCGCTGCACACCCGGCCGATATTGAACTGCGGGGAGAGCGGCTCCACATACCGCTTTCTGACGCCGCTGGTCTGCGCGCTGGGAACAGGGGCATGCTTTGAATTGAAAGGCAGACTGCCGGAGAGGCCCATGGACGAGCTCTGGTCCGTGCTTGAGGCCCACGGGGCCGAAATAAGCGGGAAGGGCAGCGACATAGTCGGCATAGAGGGAAGGCTCAGCCCGGGCCTTTACACTATACCCGGCAATATATCCTCACAGTATATAAGCGGACTGCTATTTGCCCTGCCCCTGCTGGAGGGGGACAGCCGCATAGATATAGTCGGGGAGCTGGCCTCCGGGGACTATGTGAGGATGACGCTGGAGGCGCTCAGAGCGTTTTCAATACATATTGAGGAGCGGGACAGCTGCTTTATTGTGCCCGGAGGGCAGAAGTATGTGTCACCGGCTGAGCTTATTACCGAGGGCGACTGGTCAAACGCCGCCTTCTGGCTCTGCGCCGGGGCCCTTTCGCCTGAGGGCATAACAGTCTCAGGCCTCGATTTAAACTCATCTCAGGGCGACCGGCGCATATGCGGCATACTGCGCCGCTTCGGGGCCGATGTGAGTGCCGAGAACGGCAGAGTTGTGGTCAGAAGCGCGCCCCTTCAAGGCATAGATATAGATGCGGACATGATACCGGACCTGGTTCCGGCCATAGCCGTAACAGCGTCCCGCGCCGAGGGTGTGACAAGAATAGAAAACGCCGGACGCCTGCGCATAAAGGAGAGCGACAGGCTTTTTGCCGTTGCCGATACGATTTACTCTCTGGGCGGAATTGCCCGTACAGAGGGGGATAATATGTATATACGGGGCGTGAAAACGCTCCGCGGAGGCGAGGTCGACTCACACGGCGACCACCGCATAGCCATGCTGGCCGCTGTGGCCGGGAGCTTCGGAAGCGGGCCCGTGACCATAAGCGGCGCTCAGGCCGTGAGCAAGTCATATCCGGATTTCTATGAGGATCTCGTTTCTCTCGGCGGATGCGTGACAGAGGAGGATGAGCAATGAGTTCATGCTGGGGGCATAATGTACGGATATCTGTTTTCGGACAATCCCATTCAGAGGCGATAGGCGTAGTTGTAGACGGTCTGCCCGCCGGCTTCAGGCCGGATATGGATGAGCTGGGGGCCTTCATGGCCAGGAGAGCGCCTGGGGGAAGTCTGGCCACGCCGCGAAAAGAGGCGGATCAGCCCCGCTTTTTATCGGGCATTGCCGCCGGGGTGCTGACAGGGGCGCCCCTGTGTGCTATTATTAATAATACCAATGTGCGCCCGGGGGACTATACGGAGTTTAAGGACAAGCCCCGGCCGGGACACGCGGATTATACGGCGGAGATAAAATATCACGGCTTTCAGGACGCCTCGGGAGGAGGACACTTCTCGGGAAGGCTCACGGCTCCGCTCTGTGTGGCCGGGGGGATATGCCTGCAGCTTCTCCGTCGGGAGGGGATACGCATAGGCGCCCATATCGAGCGGATCGCCGATATCAGGGACAGACGCTTCGACCCGGCGGAAGTGAGCGAGAGGGATATTGACAGCCTGTGCAGGGGCGAACTCACGGTGATTGACAGCATTGCGGCCGAAAAGATGGCTGACTGCATATTGCAGGCCCGTCAGGAGGGAGACTCCGTGGGAGGCGTTATTGAGTGCGCGGTCACAGGCCTGCCCGCGGGGATGGGAGACCCCATGTTCGACGGCATGGAAAACGCCATCGCCTCAGCCATATTCGCCATACCAGCCATAAAGGGTATAGAATTCGGCAGCGGCTTTGACTGCGCGTCCATGCGGGGCAGTCAGCACAACGATCCCTTCACAATCTGCGGGGACAGAATTGTCACCCGGGGCAACAACCACGGCGGCATACTGGGGGGCATTACCTCGGGCATGCCCCTGGTATTCAGGGCCGCTGTCAAGCCCACGCCCTCAATCGCAGCAAAACAAAATACGGTGAGCCTGTCGGAGAAAAAGGACGCTAAATTGGAAATAAAAGGCAGGCACGACCCCTGCATAGTGCCCAGAGCGGTGCCCTGTGTGGAGGCGGTCACAGCCCTTGTGATATACGACAAACTGCTTGATAAAAAGAAGGACATATAGGAGGCAACGACATGGAAGACCTGAAAAAGCTGAGGGAAGAGATAGATCAGGTGGACAACGCACTGACGGATCTGATCGTCAGACGTATGGATATATCCGAAAGGATAGCCCAGTTCAAGAAAGAACAGAACCTGCCCGTGTACGATCCCCAGAGGGAGCGGCAGAAGCTCTATGACATCGCGCAGAAGGCGGGCGCGGACATGGCTCCGGCGACAGATGTGCTTTTCTCTGTCCTGTTTGATCTGAGCCGGTCACGCCAGGACGAGATAATGGAAAAGCACGCTGAAGAAAAGCAGCTGATACAAAAAGCCCTGGAACAGACGCCGCCCCTCTTTCCG
>JAFRAF010000069.1 GCA_017405545.1 Oscillospiraceae bacterium
GAGGATAGAGGACGTGCTGTACATCACCGAGACGGGCTGTGTGGATATAACGGAGCTGCCCGGGGAGCTCATAGTTATTTGAGCGGCGAGCCCGGCAAAACCCCGATTGAGTTCAAAAACAGCTGCGGCAATATTCAATAAAACACTTGCAATATGGGGAAAAGTGATATAAAATATACAGGTAAAAATCCAAGCTTGAATTTAAGCGGCTCCATAACGGTCCGCAAACTTGATATAGGAGGATAAATATATGATAACTGCCGGCGATTTCAGAAACGGCGTAACATTTGAACTTGAAGGAAAGGTCATGCAGGTAATCGAGTTCCAGCACGTCAAGCCCGGAAAGGGAGCCGCCTTTGTCAGAACAAAAATGAAGAATGTTATTACCGGCGCAGTGGTCGAGACGTCCTTCAGCCCTACGGATAAATTCGAGAACGCCTTTGTTGAGCGCAAGCAGATGGAGTACAGCTACAACGACGGCAATCTGTATTATTTTATGGATCCTGAGGACTATGAGCTTATCCCCATCGACGGCAGCAAGCTTAATGACAACTTCAAATTCGTGAAGGAAAACATGGAGTGCACTATTTACTCCTATAAGGGAAGCGTTTTCAACGTGGAGCCCCCCACATTTGTGGATCTGGAGGTAACCGAGACCGAGCCCGGCCTGCGCGGCGATACAGCCACCAACGTAACCAAGCCCGCGGTGCTTGAGACCGGTGCTGAGATAAAGGTGCCACTGTTCATCAACGAGGGCGACAGGATCAGGATCGACACCAGAGTCGGCGAGTATCTTGAGAGATCAAAGAGCTAAAAACTCTTTCTTATCGAATAAATCATCTATAGTTTTTAAGGAGGTTTTGTCATGAACATTTCTGAAAAAGTGGCCTATATCCAGGGCCTGGCTGACGGGATGGAGATCGATTATGCGACAAAAGAGGGGAAGCTCCTTAATGCCGTGCTTGATGTTCTTGGCGACATAGCCGACAAGCTCGATGAGATCGAAGAGAACGCCTATGACATCGGCGATGAGCTGGACGCCCTTTCAGACGACCTTGCTGATGTGGAGGACGTTATTTTCGGCGATGACGATGATGACGAAGACGAAGACGAAGACGAGTGCGACTGCTGCTGCGGATGCCATGACCATGACGCCATGTTCACGGTGACCTGCCCCGCCTGCGGCGAGGAGATCATAGTCGACGAGTCCATCTTCGAGACCGGCGAGATGCCCTGTCCCAGCTGCGGCGAGACTCTCGAGTTTGAATTTGAAGACGACGATGACGAAGAAGACGATGAGGACTGATATCTCTGTAAAGGAATATTGGGAATAGTATGGTTTTCCGGCGGGGATATTCCCCGCCGGTATTTTTAACAGGTACAGGCTGCGGCATAATCGGGCGCAAGGGGATTGAAAAAGCGCCTTTTTGCCTGAGAGTGTTTTAATTGTCTGAGCCGGACCTTAAAAGGCTAAAGTGGAGATCGGTATGGCAGATATATCCGTAAGCGGAATAAAGAAATCCTTCGAGGTCGGCACAAATGTCCTTGACGGGGTCAGCTTTGAGGTGATGGAGGGGGAACGTATTGGTATACTGGGCCGCAACGGCGCGGGCAAGACCACCCTTTTCCGCATCATCACCGGACAGGTCACAGCCGACGACGGGGATGTGGTGATAGCCACGGGCAAGCGTGTGGGACTCATCGACCAGATACCCGTCTTTCCGGAGGATTACACGGCGGAGGATGTTTTAAAAAGCGCCCACAGGCGCATATATGATATGGGCAGCCAGCTCAGAGAGCTGGAGCGGCAGATGACCAGCGACAACTCGGCCGCCACCCTTGCCAGATACGACAGGATATCCGGAGAGTTTGAAAGGCTGGGTGGATACGAGCTGGACCGTCTGCGCAACACCGTGGCAAACGGCCTTCAGATCCCGGCCAAGCAGCGTCAGCAGCTCTTTTCCAGCCTGTCGGGCGGGGAAAAGACGCGCATAAACCTGGCGAGACTCATCCTGGAGAACACTGACATCCTGCTTTTGGACGAGCCCACAAACCATCTGGACCTGAAGGCCATGGAGTGGCTGGAGGACTATCTGAGCCGTTTCAAGGGCAGCGTGCTCACCATATCCCACGACAGGTATTTCCTCGACAAGGCCGTGAACCAGATAATAGA
>JAFRAF010000070.1 GCA_017405545.1 Oscillospiraceae bacterium
CCTCGCCGGGTACAGGAGCTACAGAGACTGCGAGCTGGTTTTGGTGTTTGACGCCTACAATGTCAGGAATACCACATACCGTGAGCGCTTCGAACACCACGGCATACACGTGGTCTTCACAAGGGAGAACGAGACCGGCGACAACTACATAGAAAAGCTGACCGACGAGATAGGGAAGAACTACTCCGTGAGGGTGGTGACCTCCGACAATATGATACAGCTGACGGCTCTGCGCTCGGGCGTACTCAGGGTGTCCGCCAGGGAGTTCAAGCTTGAAGTTGAGTCGGTCAACCGGGATATCAGCGCCACCATCGACAGGCTGAACAAAAAGATGAGCGGCCGGTCCGGCGGTGTGAAGATCAGTCAAAAAGAAAAGTGACCGGCTCGTCTCTGTGGTTTGACAAGCTGAATCAGCTCAGATATAATAATCCGGTATAATGAAAAGCGGTTACAATTACAAAAGGAGGGCGCACTTATGAAACGATTGCTGTCAGTGCTTCTGGCGCTGGTCCTGTGTTTTGGCGTCGCGGCGCCCCTCAGCGCCCTTGCCGCGGAGATTCCAAGTCAGGACCTGGAGCTACGGGGCGATGCCTACTATGATGAGGAAAACGATCAGTACGTCCTGACAGAGGAAAAGACCTGGCAGGGCGGCGCACTTTGGTTCAGCCAGGTGAAGTGCAACGACGATTTCATCCTGGAGCTGGATTTTTACACCGGCCACGGCACATATACCAACTCCTACGGCGGCGCCGACGGCATCTGCGTGGCCTTTTACGCTGACGGGAGCAAAACCGGCGCAGAGGGCGGCGGCCTTGGTTTTGAGGGCTGCGGCGGCTACGGCGTGCAGATAGACACTTATTATAATTCCGAGCACAACGACCCCGAGTACAACCATATCGCGATCATCCGGGAGAATGTGACCAACCACCTGTCCCTGGCCAACGCCAGCTCCTTCCCCGCGGCCGGCATGTGGCACCACCTCCGTGTAGTCAACAACGACTCCGTCTGTTCCGTTTATGTGGACGGAGAGCGGATGCTGCGGCAGGAGGGAGTGGAGCCCAACGGACAGTACCAGATAGGCATATCGGCGGCCACCGGCGGGGGCTATAATTTCCACGCGGTGAAGAACATTCTGCTCAGCGAGGCCAAGTACTCCGACTGGTTCGATGACGAGATCGAAGGCCCCCTGCCTTTTGATATTCCGGAAATCATTGCTGACGAGGATCTGACCCTGCCCATCACCCGGCTGGAGTTCGCCGCGGTGTGCGTGAAGGTGTATGAGAGCCTGTCCGGCACTCCCGCCCTTCCGGCGGTGGTGAACCCCTTCACCGACACCAATTATCCCGAGGTTCTGAAGGCCTACAATGTGGGCATCACCAACGGGACCTCCGCCACCACCTTCAGCCCCGACGCCCTGCTGAGCCGGGAGCAGTGCGCGACGATGCTCACCCGGACCTTCAAGCGGTGCACCATGCCCGGCTGGACACTTGATACCGACGGCTGGTATAAGCTGGACTATGCAATGCCAGCTCTCTTCGCCGATGACGGCGACATCTCCGGCTACGCCCGGGACAGTGTCTACTTTATGGTGGCCAACGGCATCATAAACGGCGTGGGAAACAACAAGTTTGCCCCACGGAACGTTACCAGCGACCAAGAGGCCCAGAACTACGCCAACGCCACCCGTGAGCAGGCCCTGGCCATCGCCATGCGGATGGTGAGGAACCTGAAATAACAAGGATAGGGAAAGCGGCGGCACGCCCTTCCGTGCTGACCGAAGCATATGCGGAGCCGAAGGCAGGAAACCTGAATGTCGGAAGACATCCGGGAAGCGCCTTCGGCTCCGCTTTCATTCCGCAGGGAGGACAAAAGGGGGACGACCCGGCTGTGCACAGTGACAGGGGAGAAGTTGACACTGTGATTGGGCTGTGCTAAAATTATTTTTAATCTTTTGTTGTTCCGGACGGGCTTTTGTCGCCGCGTCCGGCGTATCTATGCCGATGCCCTGCATCGGCGACGCGTTTTTTCTCTGGAGGAGCTTTATCGTATGGGACTGGGAAGATACCTTTTGTGGTTTGCCTTCGGCGGCATCATCATGGGAATCAGCTGGATAATCGCGGGCCTTATATGGGCGGTGTCTATAATCGGAATGCCCATGGGTACGCAGTGCTTCAATATTTCGAAATACTGCTTCATGCCCTTTGGGAAAACGGTGAGAAACGACGGCGGCGGGAGCGTTATGGAGTACAACAACCCCCTCGTCGGAGATAAAAACTGGGGCAGCGGAGCAGATGTGCCCCTCGCGCTGAGGATAGTTTGGCTCATTATCCCCGGTGTTTTCCTCGCCCTCGAGGCGGCTGTGATAGGCGTACTGCAGTGCGTCACCCTTATAGGGATACCCTTCGGAAAAAAGAGCTTTAAGATCGCCAAACTGGCGCTGAATCCCTTCGGCGCCGCGTTCAGCGAGGAATAGGCATATTTCACGGCGCGCAGGATCGGTACCGGTCAGTGCGCGCCGTAAACATTTTGGGGATAATCGGAATATGCATCTTGACAACGCTTTTGCGTTCAAATATAATTGATTTCGTATTTGAAATGTGGGCAAAGGCGTTCACTGTCGAGACAGGGGTGGTAGCACACCTGTCCCTCAGTGCAGCGTTCTTTTTGTTTTTACGGATAATAAGCGTGTTTACGGGGGTGCACCGGATGTTTACTCGGGAAGATGTTTGTACGTATGTAGAGGAAGAGAATGTCAGATTCATCAGGCTGGCCTTCTGCGATGTGACCGGCAGAGAAAAGAACCTGACCATCATGCCGGATGAACTGGAGAGAGCCTTCTCCCACGGCATAGCCTTCGACGCCTCGGCGGTTGAGGGCTTCGGTGACGAGGTGTGCTCAGATCTGTTTCTGGTGCCGGACCCGGCCACGGCCTCACTTGTGCCCTGGCATCCCATACATGGAAAAATGATAAGGATGTACTGCGACATAAGGACCTCCGACGGCTCCGCCTTTCCCTATGACAGCCGTTATGTACTCAGTCAGGCGATAAAAGCCGCCGAGGAAAAGGGCGTGAGCTGCTACTTCGGCACGGAATTTGAGTTCTACCTTTTCAGAACCGACGAAAACGGCGAGCGCACGGATATCCCCTTTGACCGGGCCGGCTATATGGATATCGACCCGGGTGACAAGTGCGAGTCCATAAGGCGCGAGATATGCTTTACCCTCTCCGATATGGGCATACAGCCCGAGAGCGCACATCACGAGGAGGGACCGGGGCAGAACGAGATAAACTTCAGATACAGCGACGCCATGACGGCCGCCGACAACGCGACCACTTTCAAATCCGTTGTAAGGACCATAGCTGTCAGAAACGGGCTTTACGCCAGCTTTTACCCCAAGCCTCTGGCAGACGATCCGGGAAACGGACTGCATATCAACATGTCCATAAGATGTGCCGACGGGCAGGAGCGCTCAAACAGCTTTATGGCCGGAATAATGGATCACGTGGGGGAGCTTACCGCCTTCTTAAACCCCACCGAGCAGTCGTATATGCGGCTGGGCTGGATGAAAGCGCCGAAATACGTGTCCTGGTCGCCGGAAAACCGCAGTCAGCTCATACGCATACCGGCGGCCCGGGGAGAGTACAGACGTATAGAGCTGCGCTCACCGGACCCGGGCGCCAATCCCTATCTGGCTTTCGCCCTGCTGATCTACGCGGGCCTGGACGGGATAGACAGGGGACTTGAACCCATGCCCGCGATAAACATGAATCTCTACAAGGCTGACCCCGGCCAGCTCAGCGGGGTGCGGACCCTGCCGCAGTCCCTCGAGCAGGCGAAGAGTATAGCCAGAAACAGCCCGTGGATGAACAGCGTTTTTTCGGAACTCATGGCGCTGCTGTAGAGTAATAATTCAGATATTGCGGTTTCAGCCGAGGAAGGAGGATCAATGTGACGGCAAGTGACGGGCGCGCCAGCATACTGCTTGTATCCGCGGATAAGAAGACAGGGGATGCCCTTGCGCGCTCTTTTACAAAGGACCGTTTTTCACATGTCCTCCAGGTGTACGGCGCCGATGAGGCGAGGCGTACCATGGCTGAAAAGCCCGTGGATGTGGTGGTAATA
>JAFRAF010000071.1 GCA_017405545.1 Oscillospiraceae bacterium
CGATGGAGGTCGACAGTATGAGGATAAGGAAAACCCGCATTGAGGACCTCGGAGAGGCGGAGCGCATATACGCGAACGCGAGGACCTTCATGGTGAAAACGGGCAACCCCGGACAGTGGATAAACGGCTATCCCGGACACGAGCTGCTGCTGGAGGACATACGGAGAGGCGAGGGCTATGTCTGCGAGGATGAGGACGGAATACAAGCCGTGTTCATGTTTTTCACGGGCCCTGAGCCCACGTACGCGTACATAGAGGACGGCTCCTGGCCGGATGACGAGCCCTACGGCACGGTACACCGCCTTGCCAGCGCGGGAAGGAGAGCCGGAGTCGGCGCTTTCTGTCTGGGCTGGTGCCTTGAGCAGTGCGGAAATCTGAGGGTGGACACCCACCGCGACAACCGCCCCATGCAGGAACTGCTCAGCCGCTGCGGCTTTACCCCCTGCGGCAGGGTATATATGGAGGACGGAAGTCCCAGGATAGCCTATTACAAAAAAGGTATATAAGCGCGTGCTTGACGCGTAAAAAACATATGGGAGAGATTGAAAATGGTGCTTGAAAAAGAAAAGACAGAGACCCGGACAGAGCAGGCGGCCGCGGATCCCGGCAGGATACACGACATGGTGGGGCATATAAAGAAATCCCTGGCCGCGGGCGTGGCCATATCCCTGGGCTGCATGGCCTTTATCCACTCCGGCGGAGGACTGCAGGGAAGCGTAATGTTCTCCGTGGGACTGATAGCCGTCATCGCCCTGGGCATGCTGCTGTACACGGGCAAAATAGCTTACATAGAGATATTCAAGCCCAGCTATCTGCTGTGGATGCTGCTGTTCAACGTCATCGGCGCCATGATATGCGGCTTCGTCTACAGCCTGTGCATGGGACCCAGCGAGATAGCCATAAACCGTGTGAACGGCTATTTTACGGACTTCTGGCAGGCGGTGGCCTGCGGCATACTCATATATCTGGCCGTTGAGGGCTACAAGAGGACAAACCAGATACTTGCGATTGTGTTCCCCGTGGCCGTGTTCGTCGTGTCAGGGGCGGAGCACTGCATTGCCGACTCCTTCTACATAGGCGCCGCGCCGGATTTCAGGATCGAAAGGCTTCTGTGGCTGCTGGTGATAGTCATCGGCAATTCCGTGGGCAGCATAGTGATGCACTACCTCATGCGGGATATACCAAAAAAGAAATAGATCCCCTATGGCAGAGGGAGACAACTTGACGGCAGATAAAACATATGGAAAACAGGATGATAGACAAAATAGTATACGAGATGGGCGAGGACGGCTGCTGGCAGGTGTAGAAGTTCTACGGCGGCTATAAGGACGTGACCATACCCGACACTCTGGATGACGGAGTGCCCGTCACCGCCATAGCGCACCACGCCTTTTTCTGGTCCGGAGAGGAGACCGTGACCCTGGGCGCCAACATCCGCAGCATAGGCTACATGGCCTTCAGCTATTCCGAGACCCTGCAGGAGATGGTACTGCCGGAGAGCCATGAGTTCATCGGGCACAACGCTTTCGAGTGCTGCAATAAGCTCAGACGCATACACATACCAGCAAGGCTCAGTGATATTGAGCTGAACTGCACCTTCCACTGCAAGGGGCTGGAGGAGATAAGCGTGGATCCCGCCAACGAGAGATACGCCTCCAGAAACGGGACGCTGTTCAACAGGGAAATGACCGTGCTGCTCGCTTGCCCCTCCAAGCTGGAGCCTGAGGACGGCGTATACGTGGTGCCTGAGGGCGTGAAGGCAATCGCCCCGGGAGCTTTCACTCTTCTCCGGCTATTAAATCCCCGGTTCGGCGGGTTTGTCGGGAAGAATATTTCGGTTGTCTTTTTCGCGCATTGTTGGTATAATACTCTGTGTTTCCAAACAGACGGCCATTGGCAGGAAGAAATCGGAGTATCGCGTTTTGGCGCGGTACTCCGGATAAAAATATGTGCGGGCATGATGAAATTGGTATACATGCGAGATTTAGGTTCTCGTGCCGTCAGGCGTTGGGGTTCGAGTCCCCATGCCCGCACCACGCCGCCGCGGACTTTGTTCGCGGCGGCGGTTTTTGTATCACTGATCATTCGCTTCGATGTTCCTCCGCTTAATCGGGACATTTGTGTCTATCCCTAAAACCGTTTTCAAGACCCGCCGACAGGCCGGCCTGCAAAGCGGAACGACCCGGGACTTTTCCCGACTCCACGATACGTGGGTGGTTTTCTCGAATCGTATATGATAGACTCTCTCCGTAAGGAGGAATGAGTAATGGACAGATACGTTACAGGTACCGTGATACGCAGGCTCAGAGAGGGCAAAAGGATGACGCAGGAGGAGCTGGCGGATAGAATCCATGTCAGCGGCAAGGCGGTCAGCAACTGGGAGACGGGACAGGGCTTTCCGGATATCAGCCTGCTTGAGCCCCTGGCCGGGGCGCTGGATATTTCAGTGATAGAGCTGCTGTCCGGAGAGTGTATACAAAACAGAAATCAAGTCTCAAACATGTTAAGGAACAAATTCTATGTCTGCCCGGTCTGCGGCAATGTGATCCGGACCATCGGTGAGGCGATGATAAGCTGCTGCGGCATAACGCTGCCGCCGCTTGAAGCGGAGACGGCGGACGCAGAACACAAAATGCGGCTGGAGACGGCGGAGGATGAGTATTATGTCCGTATCGAGCATCCGATGACGAGGGATCACCATATCTCATTTTTCGCCGCGGTCTCGGATAATGGAGTGCAGTTTATAAAGCTGTATCCCGAGGGCGGCGCCGAAGCGAGATTCAAGAGGAGCCGCGTACGATTCCTCTGTGCGTTCTGCAATCACCACGGGCTGTTTAAAATGAAGGTATAGCGCCAGCCGCATAATCCGCCCAGGACGGTAAAAAACTATAGACTCACATATTGATGACCGGCCTCTTTCTGTGTTATTATTTACATGGAACAGAGGCCGGGTTCTGAATTGACCCGGCGGAGTCAAAGTGCAAAAGAGGTTATCATCATGGGACGTGGGAAATTCATAGTATTTGAGGGCATAGACGGCTGCGGCAAGTCCACACAGGCGAGGTTGCTGAGAGACAGGATAAACGAGCACCTCAGGTCAAGCGGCAGCGACAGAAAATGCGAGCTGCAGGAGGAGCCCTACATCGGGGATATCACCGGCGGCAACATCCGCTCCGTCCTGTCGGGGCAGACGAAGATGCCGGAGGACTCGCTGGCCTATCTCTTTGTGGCCAACCGGCTGACACATATCTCCGTTATGGCACCGAAGCTCATGGAGGGCAACCACATAATCTGCGACCGCTACTATTTCTCCAACTTTGCCTACAACCAGACTGAGAACATCACGCTGGAGGATCTTATCTCCCTGAACCGGCCCTGTATGAGACAGCTCAAGCCGGACGCGGTGTTCTATCTGCACGTGTCGCCGGAGACCGCCGCCAAACGCCGCGGCAAGAGTAGGCTGAGCGAGGACATAAACGACTCCATGGAAAAGCAGACGCAGGTGGACAGGAACTTTGACAGGATCATTGAGCTGTTTTCCGACCCGGATTATGAGTTCGCGCACAGGATATACAGTATAGACAGCAGCGAGCTGACAAAGGATATGACGGCTGACATAATATGGGAAAAGGTCCGGGAGGACATACTCGGCGGCTGACTTTAGCCTGCTGTTGTAAAAATGTAGAAATATTCATATTTTTTCCCCGAACTTATGTGAAAAAATACAGTTGACAATCGAGGGATTGTTATTTATAATTTCACTAATTTTAATATGATCGAAAAGCGATGACGGAGAGGGAGGAAAGCTTCCCGTTTTCAGAGAGCCGCCGTATGGTGCAAGGCGGCAACGGGCGTTTTCAGCTCCTATGGCTCCCGAGCTGAGGGTTCGAGGACGTTTATACGTATTAGGGCTTCTCCGAGTGTGCTGCGTTAGTGCAGAGGGATTGATGGATCCCGTGAGCGGCGCCTTTGGCGCAATTTGAGTGGTACCGCGGAAGTTACGGCTTTCGTCTCAAGGTTGGATTTGAGACGGAGGCCTTTGTTTTTTCGGACGGGCGCGGCCGGTCCGGCAAGTGATGATATAAGGAGTGTTTGATTATGAGCAATTATGAGATCGAGACAAAATGCGTACAGGGCGGGTATACCCCCGGCAACGGTGAACCGAGACAGATACCGATAATACAGAGCACGACATTTAAATATAACACCTCGGAGGACATGGGCAAGCTCTTCGACCTGGAGGCCAGCGGCTATTTCTATACGAGGCTGCAGAACCCCACCAACGACTATGTGGCGGCCAAGCTGGCGGAGCTCGAAGGGGGCACAGCGGCCATGCTGACCTCCTCCGGACAGGCGGCGAATTTCTTCTCCCTGTTCAACATCTGCTCCTGCGGGCAGCACATCGTGTCCTCCTCCACCATATACGGCGGGACATTCAACCTTATCTCCGTGACCATGGCCAAGATGGGCATAGAGTGCACCTTCGTGAGCCCCGACTGCAGCGACGAGGAGCTGGAGGCGGCTTTCCGACCCAACACCAGGGCCGTGTTCGGCGAGACCATAGCTAACCCCGCCCTGACCGTATTCGACATAGAGCGCTTCGCTCAGGCGGCCCACAGGCACGGCGTGCCTCTGATAGTGGACAACACCTTCGCCACCCCCGTCAACTGCCGTCCCATCGAGTGGGGCGCAGACATAGTCACCCACTCCACCACGAAGTACATGGACGGACACGGCGCGGCCGTGGGCGGCGCTATCATAGACTCCGGCAAATTCGACTGGATGGCCCATGCTGACAAGTTCCCGGGCCTCTGCACCCCCGACGACAGCTATCACGGCATCACCTATGCCGAGAAATTCGGCCTGGGCGGGGCCTTCATCACCAAGTGCACGGCCCAGCTCATGCGCGACTTCGGCTCAATTCAGGCGCCGCAGAACGCTTTCCTGCTGAATCTGGGTCTTGAGAGTCTCCATGTGCGCATGGCGCGCCACTGCGAGAACGGACAGGCCGTGGCCGAGTTCCTTGAAAAGCACCCCAAGGTCGCCAACGTGAGATACTGCGGTCTGCCCGGCGATCCCTATTACAAGCTGGCGCAGAAGTATCTGCCCAATGGCTCCTGCGGCGTTGTGTCCTTTGAGCTCAAGGGGGGCAGAGAGGCCGCCAGCACCTTCATGGCCGCTCTCAGACTGGCCGCCATCGAGACCCACGTGGCCGACGCCCGCACCTGTTGCCTGAACCCCGCGACGTCGACCCACAGACAGATGACCGACGAGCAGCTCGAGGCTGCCGGCATCCCCGCGGGCCTTGTGCGCATGTCCTGCGGACTGGAGAACGCGAAGGACCTCATTGCCGATATTTCCCAGGCGCTGGATCAGATAAAGTAGGAAAGGTCGGATAAGCCATGCCGATTAAGATACCCAATGATTTGCCCGCCGTAGCCACCCTGCAGGCGGAGAACATCTTCGTCATGACGGAGAAGCGGGCCATAAAGCAGGACATCCGCCCGCTGCAGATACTGCTTTTGAACCTCATGCCCAAGAAGATACAGACCGAGACTCAGCTCAGCCGTCTGCTGGGCAACACGCCCCTGCAGATAGAGCTGGAGCTCATCGCCGCCGAGAGCCACGAGTCCGCCAACACCCCGCCGGAGCATCTGCACTCCTTCTACAGGACCTTCGCGGACGTTAAGGACCGCTTCTTTGACGGCATGATAATCACCGGCGCGCCCATCGAGCTTATGGAGTTTGAGGAAGTGGACTACTGGCAGGAGCTCTGCGAGATAATGGAGTGGACCAAGACCCACGTGCACAGCACCTTCCATATATGCTGGGGGGCCCAGGCGGCCCTGTACTACCACTACGGAATACCCAAGCGGGAGCTTCCCGCCAAGATGTTCGGCGTGTTTGAGCATCAGGTGGAGTACAAGCGCTCCATACTCTTCCGGGGCTTTGACGACAACTTCTTCGTACCCCACTCGAGACACACCACCGTTGACCGGCGGGATATCGAGACCGTGCCTGAGCTGAAAATACTGGCCTCCTCCGACGAGGCCGGGGTCTACGCCGTGTTCACCCAAAACGGCAAGCAGATATTCATCATGGGCCACTCGGAGTACGACGCGGACACCCTCCAGCAGGAGTATCAGCGGGATGTGAACGCGGGGCTGGAGATAGCCGTACCCAAGAACTATTACCCCGACGACGACCCGACCCGGGAGCCCTGTGTGACCTGGCGGGCCCACGCGAATCTGCTGTATACAAACTGGCTCAACTACATCGTATACCAGACCACGCCATACGATATCAGCACCATCCCCTCCGGAGTCCGCACGGACGAGGTGTAGGGGAGAAGACGGGAATAATAATCGCCGTCCCTTTTGCGCAGCTGCAAGAGGGGCGGCGTTTTTCCGTTTTGAATCTATTTCAGTCTTCTTGGATTGTCAGTCTGCATCAGGAGGTAATCTATGCTGACGTTGTAGTGGTCGGCCAGCCTTACAAGGAGCTCATCCGTCAAGGGCTGGATCTCCGTTTCGATATAGCTGTACTTCCGCTGAGTAATTCCGATAGCGGAGGCGATCTGCTGTTGGCTGAGATCGTTGTCCTCTCTCAAGTCCCGTATCCTGCTTTTTATCAGAGCCACCTGCTTTCAATGGGGTTATGGCCCTATCATATGATAGATAATAATTATCTATTGACTTTTAGATAAATATTATCTAAAATAGCATATGTTCAGCATAAAAACTTTGTAAAAACCCGAAAAGGAGAGAGTTAAGATGAAAAAATGCATATCCCTTTTCCTCGCGCTTGTCTTGCTCCTTAGCCTCATGCCCGCCGTGTTGGCCGTTGAGCCGGGACTTGACAATTTCAAGAAAACCAAAGACTACCCCTCCGGACTGTTCACGGACGTAAAGGACGACGCCTGGTACCACGACAGCGTAAAGTCCGCCTATGAGTACGGCCTCGTCAAGGGTGTGAGCGATACCGCGTTCAACCCAGACGGGAACATGACCCTGGCCGAGGCTCTGGCTCTGGCCGACAGGCTCCACAGTATTTTCTACAACGGAACAGCGGATTTCCGGCAGGGTGAGCCTTGGTATCAGGTCTACGTGGACTACGCCAAGACAAACGGAATAATCCCGGGTTCCGGTTATCCGGATTACAACGCCAAAGCCACAAGGGCACAGTTCGCACAGATTTTCGCCAAGGCCCTGCCGGAGTCAGCTTTGGAGAAAATAAACAATATAGAACCGTGGATGATACCCGATGTAAGCATAACAGCGTCATATAGCACAGCTGTGTATATACTTTATAACGCAGGCATACTCACGGGAAGCGATGCAAGAGGCACCTTCAATCCTGACAGCAACATAAAGCGCTCCGAGGTCTCCGCCATCGTAACCAGAATGGCCGACACATCCCTTCGCAAGAACTTCACTCCCGCCGACAGGCTGGACCCCACAGGTATAAGCCTGAACAAGTCAAATGTGCAGATGCAGGTGGACGGTATCCTCTGGATAGCGGCAACGGTAACTCCCGCAAACGCCTCCGAGACATGGGCTACCTGGGAATCCTCGGATAATTCCATCGCCACCGTGTCCGGCGGCAAGGTTACGGGCATAAAGCCCGGTACGGTGACAATCACAGCCACGACCTCAAACGGCATTTCGGCAAGCTGTAAAGTAACCGTTATGGAGAAGAACCCGGCCACGGGAATAACCCTGAATAAATCAAATGAGCAGTTGATAGTCGGCGACTTCCTTTGGATAACCGCTACGGTGCTCCCTGATACGGCAGAGAACAAGACCGTGACATGGACATCTTCTGACAGCTCCGTTGCAACTGTTTACAACGGCAAGGTTACAGGGTTAAAGCCGGGTACTGTTACAATAACAGCCTCAACCCACAACGGCAAGACCGCCGCATGTAAGGTGACGGTCAATAAAGCCATAGAAATCACCAGCATAACATTAAACAAGACCAATGCAACAATAACTGTGGGC
>JAFRAF010000072.1 GCA_017405545.1 Oscillospiraceae bacterium
CCCGATCTCGTAACCATAAAGAACAGCATGGCGGGACCTACAAAGGTTACCACCGATGCCAAGCTGGATAATACAACCAAAATATATACATATAACAGTACCGAGGCCCTTAATCAGATGAACGGCTATCTGGCCTCCATGACCGGCGCCAGCACCTTCGTTCTGGTGTCACAGATCCAGCAGAAGGGCATAGACGGCATCAAGGCCAACCCGACGGCCTATCCCGTTGTCCCCGACAGCGCCAGCATGAGCCGTGTCAAGACCAGCCCCGACGCGTCCTATCTCGAGAAGACACAGGCCACCGGCGACTCCAAGGCCAACATGGCCACCAGCGGCGGCGAAAGCGAGATGGAGGAGTTCAGCATGCCCTTCGACATGAACCTGGGCGGCAACGAGGTCTCCATCACCGATTACGTCACCATCCTTCTGGACGAGAACCAGGTGGGCTTCGCCGTAAGCCTGCCCCTGTGCAGCTATGAGAAGAAGGGCAACACAACAGGAGGCTGGCAGACCGGAGAGGGCAAGCGCTTCGTGGATACCAACAAGGACGCCTGGACACAGTTCGGAGATTTCTTCCACGGCGGCAAGAACCTGGGCGATGAGACCCTGTCGAAGTCCAGAGAGGGCACAAACCCCAAGGGCGTGAAGTCCGGCAAGTTCTCCGTGAGCCTCACCGCCTGCTCGGCCTTCCTGTGGAAGTACAACCCACTGGACAATGGCTACTACTTCTCCGCCTGGGAGATCGGTCTGCAGGGCGAGCTGGACTTCCGTCTGCAGGCACGTCTGACCCCCTGTCCCGTTTTCTACGCCTTCCTGGACATCAGCTTCTCTCTGGAGGCCAAGACAGGCCTGGGCGTCATCCGTGACAACAAGGACGGCACACCTATCATAGACGCCAAAACTGCCAGCAACGCCTCTAAATCGGCGAAGAAGTACCATTATCCCTCGGAAATAACTGTCATTTCCAACGACGAATACGTCAAACTCAAGAAGGAAAAACAGGACAAATACGTACCCTGGGGCAGCGGCTATGCCAAAAAGGACGAGATCCTTGCCAAGAAGGACTACTACCTTGAGAGTGACAAGTATGCTTTGCTGCCGGATACCGAAAAGGCCAGCTATATTGAGACTATGGACGGCCAGGTCTATTACAACAACAAGTATCGGACTCTCGAGGACGCCCAGGGCGCGCTGAATGAGAGCACAAACTACGTGTTTGACGATCTGGAAACCAAGGCTTTCAATATACGCTTTAACGGAAAGCTGTTTGTGGATGTCCAGATCTGGAACGAAACCGATGAGGAGTGGGAGGACGCGCCAGCGCCCACTGAAAATGATCCCGGCTATATCTCCGGAATTATCAGCTCTGACGGCCACGCCGACACCCTTGTGGTAATACGGCAGCAGGATGATATGAAGCTGCCTGCGGATCAGGATATCCGTGTCGTCCTCTGGGCTCTGGACAGCGACGAGGAGACCGCCGTTGACAAGACCGAGATAACCTATCTGGCCCCCGTTGTGGACATATACAATCTGGTCCATTGGAACGGCATCACCATCGCCCCAGAGCTGGGCATCGAGGTGGGCGTAGGCGTAGGCGTTGAACTGCTCAAGGCCGAGCTCTACTTCCATATCAGCCTGGGCGCGGAGTTCCTCCTGTGGGGCTACAACGAGGCCTATGACCCGAAGATCCCTGAGGGCGACCCCAACTATGTAGACGAATACTACTGCCATGTGGACAGCTTTGAGTTCGCCATAGGCGTCGCCATGCGGGTTGTCCTGGTGTTCTTCACCTACGAGATGGACTTTGCCACCTATACCATCTCCTATGAAGCCACACAACAGAACGTAGACGGTGAAGGCCTCTTCAACGACGGCGAATGGTCATACGAGTGGAGCTTCCTGAATGGCATGGTTGAGGGCGACGCCGATGACGGCGACGCGGGAGTCAGCGTCCGGATGCCTGTCAACAAGTCGTCCACCCAGATGGTATACAGCCCCGAGCTGAACGCCAAGTGCGAGATGTTCACCCAGGCATTTAATCCCACGGACAAGCTCGTACCCTTCCAGACCTCCGGCTACGGAAGCTCTATGGACGCCGCCAACCTGACTACGGACATCCCCGACGGCAGCCAGTACAAGGTGTTCCGGGCAGGTGAGAAGAACTTTGTGGTCTACACCCTGTCCCGCGACAACACGGCTCCCGAGGACAGCACCATGCTGGTCATGTCCGAGCTGAGCTATGCTCAAGTCGGCGAGAACGAAGGCTATAAATACGGTCTGGTCAATCCCACCGGCACCGGCGATAAGTCTTACATCGTGCTGGATACCGAGACCGATCCCACCGGCGATCTGGACTTCGACGTCTGGGTTGAGGAGGGCGCCCCGACGGCCGGTACAGGCGATACGGCCGGCACGGTTTCCACGCCTTACACCATCCACGCCGCGTGGGTCAGCTACGCTACCCCCACAACAGAGCCGACCGAGCCGACCGAGCCGACGGATGTCACTCACTATAGCGTCGACAGCACCGAGATGACCGCCGACAACTATAAGACAATTGCTCAGCCGACAGCGGTGACGAAGCCTGTAGAAAGCAATTATTACACTACTACCCAGCCTAGCAATACGAGCGGCTGGAAAAAGGATGAACAGGGTGAAACCGTCACCTGGTATAAGAGCACATATTCATCACTGGCCGATGCCAAGGCCGCCTATAACAGCGCAATGGATGCCTACAACGCATACACGGCTGAAAAGGCTTCCTACGACGCCTGGTATGCCTACTACTCCAGCCTGGAGAGCTACAACACCTTCGTCATGAACCGCGCCAAAAACGCGGCGTCGAACACCGTGGTCAAGACAGCTAAGTGGAAGTTCACGGAGACGGTGACGACGGATGCACAGACCGAAGACGTCAGCTATACATATTCCTCATCAGACACCGGATTCAGCACTCCGGCGGAGCTCAGCAAAAACGCCGACTACACCTACATCTTCCAGCCCGCCTCCGCAGGCGACGGCTCAGCAGTGTTCTTCGGCAGCACCCTTACCGGTGATACCAACAATGCGGCCATCAAAAACTACAAGACCTTCCTTGAAAAGAAGTTCACCCACGCGGATGGGGCTCAGGAGAACAGCCAGAAGGTACAAAACTATCTGAGCACCATGAAGCAGTCCCAGCTGGATATTCTGGGCGTGCGTTCGGCCCTGAATCTGGCGGTGAAGAACGGTAACAGCTGGGTCGTTTCCCAGCAGGCCCTCGGCACACAGCAGAACCCGAACCAGACTCTTGCCAACGTGGAATTCACCTCGGCGGGAGAGAACAGCTACTATGTGGCCTACACCACCGAACAGACGGAGTATGTGCGCAGTTCCGGCGAGATCGCGGACATGGTCACCGTTTACCGGCTCTATCTGCGTACGGTCACCGTCGGAACTGACACCAACAAGACTGTCAAATGGGGCAGCCCCTACCTGATCCGCGAGCTGCGTGACTACGATCTGGACAGTGGCACCGACGGCGTGTACAGCGGCGGCGCACTGATAGAGGGCAAGGACTATGACAGCTCCTACCTGGCCAATCTGAAGTTCCTGACCGCCAATGTGGACGCGGACATACTCACCGGCGGCGAAGAGCTGTCAACTCAGGCTGTAGAGCTGCAGACCATCCTCATCTTCGAGATGAACGGTGCAAGCTACATCATACCCGAGGGCGATCTGGCAGCAATTACAGGCGGAAAGCCATCCAACGCCAAGGTATACCCCTTCTTCACTCCGCCGATGCACGTCAACACCTACGGCACCGGAGAGGGCGAGGGCGACCTGCCCGAGACCGTGCAGGAGGGCTCCTCCGGCAAGCTCAATGTGGACATCAACGCAGATGCCCAGGGCAACCTCTACGCGGTATATATAGGCGCGGCGGAGGGCACCACGGGCAACGCACTGTACCTGTCCACCTACGACCCGAATGAAGACCCCGACGGTAGCGGCAAGGCCATCGGCTGGGGCGACGGCGTCATGCTGGCCATGCACGACATGGACGTCTATGAGGCCGCTATCCAGGAGGACTGGGATCAGGCCGCCAGAGAGCTGGCCTATCTGTACAGGAACTCAGATATCAGAAACAACGAGACGGCACTTACCGAACTGTACGGCAAGGAAGCCATTGACACCATAGACGCCGTGTATCAGGCGGAGCTGAAGCCAAGCACCCGGGAGCAGTTCAGCACCGGCGACGGCAAGACCTTCACCTTCACCGATGTACAGACGGTCATGGGTTCCCGCGGCGACCTGCTGGCCATCACCCAGGGCACGACCCGGACCCAGACCCTTATGCCCTACGATATCACGGTCAAGGGCGAGAACAACCAGACCGCAACAGAGACGAGATACGCTCTCGTACCGGCATATAAAGACGGGGTCATGGACTCCACCCAGGGCACCTACGCTGTGAGCTTCGGCCAGGGCGAAGCGGCGCTGGGCAAGGCTTCCATTGAATTCGCCCATCAGGACTTCGGCGCGGACTCCGTACTATATGCCAGCATCAAGGCGGAAAACGTGGGCACCAGCGCAATCCGCGGGAGCGAGATCCAGCCCATCACAGCCAAGCTGGAGGTTACTCACGGCAGTGAGAAGCAGGAGCTGGCAAAGTGGGAGATCAAGGAAAACGTGGTCTCCGGGCAGGCTGTGGAGCTCGCCGGCTACTGCAACGGGCTGATCAGCGATCTGCGTGCGAACGACAAATTCACCCTGACTCTCAGCGAATTTACCGGGGATATCGGCGGAAACCACTATGACGGCCGCGATTTCTCCATCGACCTCTTCACCATTGAGGAAAAGCCCGACCTGAGCGTGGAACAGCTCACCATCACTCCCGCGGATATAACGGACAACGGCGCCTACACCACCATGGATGTGGAACTCGTGGCTGCCAACCAGGGCTCAGCCGACGCTAATAATGTCTTCGCCCAGTTCAG
>JAFRAF010000073.1 GCA_017405545.1 Oscillospiraceae bacterium
GCATGATGTCCTGTATGGCGGACGCCCCGGTCTTCGCCCCACGGTATATAGAATTGAGCACAGCCGCATCGCTGTTTTTCTGCATTTGTCTCACCTCCGCTTAAACAGTATTTGTTTTCGGGGTGAGGATTATTCTGCCAACTTCATATACAATGTATGTTTATAAATATAAAATGTTGGTAGATGAAAGCATTACTCATGCTGAAAAACAAGGTAAAAACAGCCACGAGATTATTCCCGTAGCTGTTACTTTAATAATACTTGGGGCAAATGCAGGAAAGGAACATCAATAGCCCACGGCGGCGGCTCCGTATTCCGCTTCGGCGGCTGAGAAGCCCTCGTATTCGAGCTGATTAATGAGCCCCGAGCGGGAGAACGCGGAGATTGACATGTAACTCTCGGCTTTCTTTGCTGCCTGCTCCATCCAGTCAACATCAAGGGAATCCACCGCCTTCGTTGCGGCTTCTGTGCTGTAGCCCTCATACTCAAGCTGGTCAATCAGACCGGAATAGGAAAAGGCAGAGACATTAAGGTAGTTCTGAGCCTGTTTGACGGCGTTTTTCTCCTCAAGGGTGAGATCTTCGGATTCTGCCGGGGCCGAGCTTGTTTTGCTTTGGGTGGTGGCCGTGGAGGAATCGCCGAACAGCCAGGCGTAGTATTCCTCAAGCTGGGCCAGTTCGACAGAATCCATAGCGGCGAGCTGGTCTTTCATGGGGCCTGCTTTAAGAAGCTGCGCGACTAAGGCCAAAGAGGCGTCGGAACCTTCCTTGGCGTAATAAAACATCATGTCGGGGGCATCGTCGTCGCCGCCGAAAATCTGGAGCGGGACAGTCAACACAATGCCGCCGTTGAGATATGCGCCCCACATCGTAACTCCCGCCGCGTCCATGGAAAACACATTCTCATTCGTCAGGGTGTACGTTGTTTCCGCCGACTTTGTCCCGTTAAAATAAGTCATACTGTCGCCCTCTTTGAGAATCAGGTATGAACCGTCAACAGAACCCACGTCGCAGGGGAATAGCTTTAAATCGCCTATGGAAACCATACCGAGGTCATACTTGCCGTAAATTCCGTCAGAGGAATACGAATCCGGCTCTATTTCCGGTTCGTCGGGGGCTTCGGGGGCTTCAGACGATTCGGGCTGTGAGGATGTGTCCGAAGTGTCGGGGGTTTCGGCATCGGGCGTTTCCGCAGTGTCGGCGGCGCAGGCCGCAAGCAAAAGCAGACAGAGGAAACCAGCCAGCAGGGACGCGTACTTTTTCGCACTTGACTTCTTTTTCATTTTTGATTCTCCTTTTTTATTTTCACACTCCAAGTGTTTTATCAACGAGTGGTGCAGATTGTCCGTATATCAATCCCGAATCGTATGCTTTCTGGATGTCAGAATAGTACCAGCTCGAGGTGCTTACATCGTCAAACGGCAACTGTGAGGCAAGCATAGGGGAAGTGAGACCAAGCATCATTACAAGGGCTATGGCAAATAGAACAAGTCGTTTATGAATCATTAAGCTGTTCTCCTTTTTCTGATATGCGAAAATATCTATGATATATATATATATATATTGATAGTAAAAAGTCAAGTGCAAAATCGCAGGAGTTATATCATTGTTCAAAAAACAGGATTCTCTTGTCCATTTAACAATAGCATTGACTATGATTAATCTTTTGACTAAAATATAAATAGGCAATTATCATCTTAATCAATTTTAACTGCAATATGGAGTAACTATGCGCAGAAAGATACTGCCTCTAATCATGTTTATCGCCCTGCTCGGCCTGTCGTCCCTGACGGTCAGCGCCGGGGCCGCGGCCCATGTGATGGCCTCGCCCCAGCAGGTCTACGTGGACGGCGAACAGGCGGACTTTGAGGTCTACAATATAGACGGCTACAACTATTTCAGGCTCAGGGACGTGGCCTGTGCCCTGCGGGACACTCCGTCCCGCTTCTCCGTAAATTACAGGGAGAACGAGCGGGAGGTCATCATCACGACCGGAGCCGACTACATACCCGACGGCAGCGAGATGCACGCGGATGCCGACAACTCCGCCTCCGCCGTTGAGAGCAGCCAGAGCATCGTCCTCGACGGATACCGCGCCTCATTGAAGGCTTACAACATCGGCGGCAGCAATTTCATAAAGCTGCGGGACTTGGGCGGCGCACTGGGCTTCGGCGTGCACTATGACGAGCAGCTCAACCGGGTGGTGATCACCAGCTCCTCAGGCTTCCCGGTCAGCATACATTTCATCGACGTGGGCCAGGGGGACTGCATCTTTATCGATTCCCCGGTGAAGGAGGTGCTCATCGACGCGGGCACCGCCGAATACGGGAAAAAGGTCTCCGAGTACATCGCGCCCTATGTCTTCGGCAGTCTGGACATCGTTGTGGCCACCCACGCCCACGCCGACCACATCGGCGGACTGGCTGCGGTGCTGGCCGACTATCAGGTGGACATGGTCATAGACAGCGGCGAGACAGCCACATCAAATGTCTGGAAGAGCTATCACAGCGCCGTTACGGCTGAGCCCGGCTGTGAATACAGGGAGGACAGAGATATGGTCATTCCCCTGGGCGGCGGGGCGCAGTTCACGGTTATAGAGGCCCTTGACGGGGATGATAACCCGAACAACAACAGCGTATCCGCCGTATTCAGCTACGGGGGAATCGGAGTGCTCTTCAGCGGGGACAGCGAGGCCCCGGCGGAGTCCGTACTGGCGGATAAGCTCTGGGATATCGACGTGTTCAAGGCGGGACACCACGGCAGCCACACCGCCAACAGTCTTCCACTGCTGAATGCGGCAAGGCCCGAATACGTCATAGTGTCCTGCGGCAAGGGCAATTCCTACGGCCACCCCCATGCCGAGGCCATGCAGAACTTCGCCGCCGTGGGGGCGACGGTGTACACCACCATGGTTTCCGGAACCATAGTCATGAACACCGACGGCCTGACCTGCAACTTCAATACGGACGCGGCTTACACCGGCTACGGTCCCGTTCCCGACGAATCCGGCATTGTCCGAAGCGCCCCCTATGTTGGCAGCAGCAGCACACACAAATTCCACCGGGCCGACTGCCGCTATGCCGAATCCGTAAGCGATAAAAACTATGTGGGCTTCAACTCAGCCGACGAGGCCCGCGCCGCCGGGTACGAGGCCTGCAGGACCTGTAATCCGTAGGCCGTGAGCCTGCCGGCAGCGTCGGCAGAGCGCTAAAATCCGGGCCGTTTTCCCGCCCCGACACACTTGTAAAAAATACGACATTTTGATATACTCTTATATGCTGCATAAAACAGCCATTTGGCTCCGGGGTCACAGCCCGGAAGAAAGGAAGGATATTAATGCATAGTTTCATTGCGGTCATCATCGGCCTTGTTTTTGCCCTTGCGGCAACGGTATTGCTGTATATCTTTGTGATGCCCAAATCCAAAGAGGGCTGTCTCCCCGCGTTTTTCCAGACTCTGCGGGATTTCTTCAATTTCAAGACCCTGTATCTGGAGTTCATAATCAAGGTCGTGTACACCTTCTCTACCCTGGCCTGTATCTTCATGGGCTTTTTCCTGCTGTTCGCCCACGACTACTACAGCAGCACTGCCCTGCAGGGCCTGCTCATCATGATACTGGGCCCCATCGTCCTGCGCATAACCTATGAGCTCCTCATTATGACGGTGCTGCTGGTGAAAAACGTCATGGAGATAAACGGCAAGCTCCGGGGCACCGCCCGCAAGGAGGTAAGGCAACCTGTAATGCGCTACTGCACCATGTGCGGCACCCGCTACGACATAACCGCCGGACGCTGCCCCGTATGCGGCGGCAAGGGCAAGCCCAGACATAAACGGCCCACGCCCCCGGACGTGATATACAGCCCCCCTCCGGCCGAGACGCCCGAGACGGCGTATGAGCCCGCGCCCGACACGGCCCCCGATCCCGAGCCGGCCCCCGACGTGACGCCCGAGGCCTCTCCCGACGC
>JAFRAF010000074.1 GCA_017405545.1 Oscillospiraceae bacterium
AACGGCAATGCTACATCATGCTGGCGAATAAAGACAAAGAAGGCAAACAAATTGAAAGGGGGATAACATGAAATATATATTTACAGACAAAGAAATTAAACTTTTGTCTGCGTTATCTCTTCCTTTTGATCCGCTATCCGAATTAAACGAAGATGAAGAATTGTATTTATGGGACGCAATATCGGAAAAAGCAGGCTTTGGCACAAAAGAAAGTGATGCTTACGAAGAAATACTTGTGAGCATTGTTAAACAAGACGAATAAACATAATACACAATAATACACAAAGCATCATGTTTATGCATGGTGCTTTTATTATGCCCGAAAGGGGGGATAAACATGTGCACACACCCGAACGCGCTGAGACTGGCGGACGGCTGGTTTTGCCCGGACTGCAAACAGACGTTTGACAGCAAGCCGATATCAAAGGAGCCGGAAAAACTGACGGCGGCAGAGACAGAAACCCCAGCGACGAAGAAAACAACAACCAGAAGAAAAAGCGTGACACGATGACAGGTGCCGTGCTTTTCTATATTTCGTCCTCGCGGCTGACGGTAAACGGCGCGGTGAGGTCGACACTCAGACCGTAAAAAGGAGCGAGTCATACAGACTTCAGACAGCACGTATAATTTGTAACTGTTAATTCATTTGACATAGTGCGCAAAATACTATAGAATGAACCCAAATACTTAACCGTTTGGGGGATTGACAAACCATGATAAAAACAAAAGAGTTTGCCTCGCGCAATTCTGTTTACCGTATTCTGACCGCAGCGATACTTGTCATACTTGCCCTGGCTCTGTGTTTTTTGAGCAGCGGATGCTCCAAGGGCGATGACGAGGCTGAGCAGGAACCCGCAGAAGAGGTGGTCGAGCCCGAGGTCACCGAGGAAGAAGAGCCCGCAGAAGAAGTCCCGGAGGAGCCCGAGGGGTTCTTCAATCCCCTCACAGGCGAGGCCACCGAGACCGATATCTCCGGCAACAAGCCATATGCCGTGATGCTCAACAATATCTCAAAGGCCCTCCCGCAGAGCGGAGTAGCTTCTGCCGATATCATTTACGAGGTACTGGTAGAAGGCGGATATACAAGGCTCTGCGCGTTTTATCAGGATCTCTCCGATGTCGAGATATTGGGCAGCGTCCGCAGCATGAGGCATTATTATCTCGACCTGGCAAGAGCATATGACGCCATATACGTCCACGCCGGCGGAAGCTATATCGCATACGACCAGATAGGCAGCACGGGCCTCACCGACATAGACGGTGTGAACGGCACAGGCGAGATATTCTACAGAGACGCCGAGCGCAAAGCCCATATGGGTTACGAGCACAGCCTGATGGTGGAGGTCTCAAGGATCCCCGCTTTCCTGGAGAAGTACAAGATAAACACCGCCCACAGTGCCGGCTTTGTTTCGAATCTGAGCTTCACCGATGACGCCACACCCGCAGACGGCACCGCGGCTGAGAATGTGAAGGTCGAGTACTCCGGAATAAAAAACACCTCTTTCGAGTATAACGCCGAGGACAAGCTCTACTACGCCAGCCAGAACGGCAAGGACTTCATCGACGGGCTTGACAACAGCAGGGTGACCGTTACCAACATCGTTGTCATCAAGGCAGCCACAAGCAACATCCCCAACGATGACAAAGGCAGGATAGATATCAAGCTCACCGGCACCGGCGACGGATACTTCATCTGCGGAGGCAAGGCCGTGCCCATCACCTGGTCCAGAGGGGACAGGGGAGACCAGTTCACATATAAACTGGCTGACGGCTCCGATCTCGTCCTGGGAGTGGGAAAGACCTACATATCAATTATCCCCACAAACCGAGACGTGACTTTCAGTTAAAAACGATAGCTGAATAATCAAAAACCAGCGTGGTTTATCCGCGCTGGTTTTTGTAAATGCAGATCACTGCTGGTGCAGCTGAGCCACAGCCTCCCTGTATCCCTCGGGCGCCGAGAGGGTGTCCGGCGGGAAGAATTCATCGACAGGGAAGTCGATGCGTGAAAACAGCGTACAGGGGTCGTCATCGCATCCGCCTATACACTCCTTTTCGGGCACACAGTAATCATAGGCGGGTATAAGGAGCTGGGCTGTCCGCTCAAGCCTTATTATGGAGAACTGGCCCAAAGAGACATAAACACATTTTGCCCCGCCGTCAAAGTTCAGTTCATCTTCAAAGATCTTGCTTATAAAATCCGGAATGTCAAAATCCACAGCGTCATTACACTCCGAGGCGTCCGCGAGACCCATGTTCAGCACGATGGGATCCACCGCTTCAGCCACCGCAGCCGGCAGACTGCTCGCCGCTATTGAGCGGGAGTCAAGCCCTCCCAGAGCGGTATCTGAAGTAAACACCTTTGAATTGCCTTCGCTGCCGAAAAGAATGACCCGTTTACAGAACACAGACAAGCCCTCTATATCGCGGGCTTGGTTCACCGGGGCCAGCGCCTCACCCCTTATCCTGTAATAATAGTTTGCGTCAATGGCGTAGTATCCCCGATTAAAAGCCACTTCCCGGACATCCAGTGTTATGTATAACAGCTCCGCCGATTTGGCTCTGACACTGACCGCTGAGTCGATTATCGTCTGTGACTGGACTGTGGGATATACCCTCAGATCCTCTATGCAGTCCTTATCCTTGCAGGAATCAAAAATCTTTTTTGTATTTATGCACACAGCCTCTCTTATGACCGCATCCTCCTGCACAGGTCCCGGCATTACTCTGGATGGCATGTTTATTCCTCCTTTAAGCTTTGTTCACTATAGTTTATGTGTCTCCGGGAATTATGTGAAAAAGCGCGGGGCACTTGTTAACCTGGCCCTTATGTGATAGAATAAAGAAAACTTCCGATAAGAAAACCGGGGTGATTTGCTTGACTATATTGGGGATAGACCCCGGAATAGCCACAGTCGGATTCGGCGCTATCAATGCACACGGCAGTCGACAGGAGCTGCTGCGCTGCGGTGTGATTACCACCTCAGCAGGACTCAGGCTCGCCGAACGTCTGATGAGAATACATAACGACGTTCTTGAGCTTATAGAGATTTTCAGACCGGATGCAATAGCGATCGAAGAGCTGTTCTTCAATACCAATCTGAAAACCGGCATATCCGTAGCCCACGGCAGGGGCGTCATAATTCTGGCCTGCGAGGAAAAGGGTATTCCCATGTTCGAGTATACGCCCCTGCAGATAAAGCAGGCCGTCACCGGTTACGGAAGGGCAGAAAAAAAACAGGTCATGGAGATGGTCAGACGACTGCTTTCAATGCAGGCTGTCGCAAAGCCTGACGACGCGTCAGACGCTCTGGCCGTGGCCATATGTCATGCGCGCTATTCATCATCACTATTAAACGGACAGGGGGGCTCTGACGTATGTTCTACTATTTAGAGGGAACCGTGAGCGTACTTGACACAAATATGGCTGTCATCGATGTGGGCGGCGTCGGATATCTCTGTTACACCACCATGAACACCATATCGAGGCTTGAGGTCGGTAAAAGGGCAAAACTGTACACCTACTGTCATATCAAAGAGGATGCATTCGACTTATACGGCTTTAACGACCTCAATGAAAAGCGCAGCTTTGAGATGCTGCTGTCTGTATCCGGGGTCGGACCCAAGGGCGCCCTGGCAATACTATCCTCGACAACACCCGAGGGCTTTGCAATGGCCATAGTATCGGAAAATGAGAAGGTCCTCACAGCCGCTCCCGGCATAGGGAAGAGGATAGCGCAGCGCGTAATACTGGAGCTGAAAGACAAGATATCAAAGGAAACTGCGGCTGTTTCTCCGGGCGGCATGCAAGTGCAAAGCCCCGGGCTCCCCGGCTCGAAGCTGGCGGATATCACTGCGGCGCTCACGGTGTTGGGCTACGCTCCGGCGGAGATCAATGCCGCGCTCAAGGGCATCAGCATTGACGAGTTCAGCGTAGAGGATTGCGTAAAGCTGGTTTTGAAAAACAGTCTAAAATAGCTTTTGCTGGCATTCTCATATCAGAATGGAGATAATAATGGGCATACAATTCAGCGATGACAGCAACGAAATAAGCAAAGATCTGATGTCGGTCACCGAGCTTGCAGAGGATGAGGGCGAGCTCAAACTGCGTCCCCACCGCCTGTCTGAGTACATAGGACAGGAGAAAGCAAAGGAAAACCTCCGCGTGTTTATTGAGGGCGCGAAGCTGCGCAATGAGCCGCTTGATCACGTTATACTCCATGGGCCGCCCGGCCTGGGTAAAACCACGCTCGCTTCTATAATCGCCAATGAGATGGGGGTCACAATGCGCAAGACATCCGGGCCCGCCATAGAAAAGCCAAAGGATCTGGCCGCGCTCCTGACCAACCTCAATGAGAACGATATCCTTTTCATCGACGAGATACACAGGATGAACCGCTCGGTAGAGGAGATACTGTACCCTGCCATGGAGGACAAGCAGATAGATATCATAATCGGACAGGGGCCGGCCGCAACCTCCATATGCCTTGAGCTTCGCAATTTTACCCTTATCGGCGCAACCACCCGGGCAGGACAGCTGTCCTCGCCCCTGCGCGACAGGTTCGGCATTGATCTGAAGCTGGAGCTGTATTCGCCCGATGAGCTGAAGCTTATAGTCGAGCGTTCCGCACTTATACTCGGGGTGGGCATTGAACCGGACGGCGCGTATGAAATAGCGTCCCGCAGCCGCGGTACGCCCAGAATAGCAAACCGGCTGCTCCGGAGGGTGCGCGACTTCGCCCAGGTCTGCGGCGACGGGACAATCACAAAGTCCGTGGCGGACTACGCGCTTACGCGTCTCGCGATCGATGCGGAAGGCCTTGACTCCATCGACAGGCGTTTGCTGAAGAGCATTATTGATAACTACGGAGGCGGCCCCGTCGGACTCGAAACAATCGCCGCAACAATCAATGAGGAAGCTGTTACCATCGAGGACGTCTATGAGCCTTACCTGATGCAGCAGGGCTATCTTACGCGCACCCCCAGGGGGCGATGTGTGACAAAAAAAGCCTATTCCCACCTTGGCATTGCTTTTCATGGTCAAACTGGTATGGACGGGTATTAAAAATAGCACAAAAAGCGTATTTTTACAATCAAAAATCTATTGACTTAATGTAAATAGTCGTCTATAATGACATTTGTAAATTAATATATGTATTATAATTCGACAATTCTCAACATGATTGATTATTCAACAGCAAATGATGATACTCTGTGGGAGTTGGCAAAACAGGGGGACTCCAACGCAGAGGAACGGCTTATTATAAATTATAAAAAGCTTGTCATCGTCTATTCTCGAACATACTATCTTATTGGGGGAGAAACCGAAGACCTTATACAGGAGGGAATGCTTGGAATTCTTGATGCAATACGCGGCTATTCACCGTCCGGCGATGCGTCATTCAAGACTTATGTAGATCACTGTATAAAAAATCGTATTTTATCTGCGGTAAGAGCAGCAGGCAGACAGAAGCATACTCCTTTAAACGAATCCATTTCCATTGAATCTCTGCAATTTGGCGAAATCCAGACTGGGCTGAACCGATGTATCCGCGACCCTGAAGACATGCTTATCTCCAGAGAACGGATTGAGGAGATCACTGCGGGGCGCGATTTATCACGCTTCGAGGCAGGAGTATTAAAGCTTTTTCTTGAAGGCCTTTCATATATAGAAATCGGAGAATACTTGGGAAAATCTGTCAAATCCGTTGACAACGCTGTTCAGCGGATCAGGAAAAAGCTGTCGCGGTATCTTTAAACTATGGCGAAATTCAGGCAACTGAACGCAAATACAGCCCACTGGGTAGGACTATGTCAAAATGAGAGGATCAGCAAATGTACGAAGACAAGATTTTAAAATGCAAAGAGTGTGGTAAGGAGTTCGTCTTCAGCGCAGGCGAGCAGGAATTCTATGCAGAGCGCGGTTTCCAGAACGAGCCCCAGCGCTGCAAGCCCTGCCGTGATGCCCGCAAGAACGCAGAGCGCGGCCCCAGAGAGTACTTCACAGCTGTTTGCGCCAATTGCGGCGGCGAGGCGAAGGTACCCTTTGAGCCCAAAGCTGACAGGCCTGTATACTGCAGCGACTGTTTTGCCAAGATGAAGCAGCAGGGTTAGTCTACCGTCTATAGGCTTCACCCGAGAGGATTACTGAAAACAGCCCGATAGTTTATGCTAACGGGCTGTTTTTGTTTTCTCTTTCATCATCGGTTATGTTTGGGCATTACCGGTCAAAGCTGTTGTAAATCACAGTCTGATATACTGTTTTTTGTATAATCATCCGCTTTTCTAAACCGAAAGGGGAGCAGAGAAATCTCATGTGCTCAAATCAAACATAATTCATCAGCAAAACAGCGGCGGGAAATATATCCCGCCGCTGTTTATAGCAGTAAACACAATAGAATCAGAGAGGGAAGTGTTAAAACACCTCCCGCTCTGTTGCATTTAATGATTGTTGCTCACTTATGCTTTGGCCTGTCATATGGCTCAGGCATCAAAGCTCATGCAGTTTATGAATTCCTGCTGGTATTCCGGCAACTCTATAAGCTCCAGATAATCCACATTGCCCGCTATACGCGCGCATATCTCCCGCTCACCGCGGCCAACCAGACAGAGATAGGCACCGGAAAGGGAAGTATTGCCAGCGTAGATTATCTTATCCACATCAACCTTGGGAAGCAGGCCGCAATCCAGCAGATCCACAGCCTTCAGATGCGCGCCGAACTGACCGGCCACAATAACGCGGTCCAGATCCTCCGGCTTAACATTTGCAGCTTTCAGCAAACTGCGTATACCTGACAGAATCGCGCCCTTGGCAAGCTGTACCTGACGGACGTCCTGCTGTGTGAGTACCAGTCCTCCGCCCAGGGGCAGACGCCGCTTGCTGTCGACGACCTCGATGGGAGCTGTCTTCTTTAAGCGTCCGTTCTTGTCCATCAATCCCTTGCGGTTCAGCTCGGCAACTGCGGCCAGAAGGCCGCTTCCGCAGAGCCCGATGGGATCAGTACCGCCTATGGTCGAATAGTTGACCTGTCCGTCGTCTATGCTCATGTCCTCTATAGCGCCGTCCTTGGCGATACTTCCGCAACTTATATTCATGCCTTCCAGCGCGGGGCCCGTGGCACAGGAACAACCAACGAGATGGCCGTTATTGGCCAGAATAATCTCACCGTTTGTACCTATGTCAATGAACAGCGCGCAGTCAGTGCTCTCATAGAGTCTGCAAGCGAGCACACCGGCAATGATGTCACCTCCGATAAAAGCGGATACAGAGGGCACACAGAAAATGGGACAGTCCTTTGCATCCAAGCCCAGATCGGAGCCCTTAAGCTCCAGTGGGCCAGAGAATGCCATCTTATAGGGCGCAGTCCCGAGACATATCGGGTCATATGCCGCAAGCAGGTGGATCATCGTCGTGTTGCCGGCGATGACTATCTGGCACAAGTCATCTGCTGTCAGCCCGTGCTTTTCCAGCAGGGTGCTCATAAGCTCGCGTATGTTGCCCACTATGGCATCCTGCATCACTTCAAGGCCGCGCTCCTCCTGATCTGCGTAGCTGATACGGGACATGACATCCTGGCCGAAGGCCGCCTGTGAATTCAGGCAGCTCGCGTGACCTATAACTCTCCCGTCGCGCAAATCCACCAGGCCGGCCGCAACCGTAGTACTGCCTATATCTATCATCAGGCCGTAACCGTCGGTCCCGGCAAGCTCAAATTCCGGCAGGTATCCGTCGACCTTTATCTCTGCGGTCTTCTCTTCAACGGGCACGCTCAACTCCAGCGCTGACGGTCCTACATCATGCATGCAGGCCAGACGCCATCCGTCCGCCAGCTCTTTCTCGCTGAAAAACTGCTGTTCACCGGGCAGGGCCGACATGTCGCCGGACACCACACGGAGACGGCATTTGCCGCATCTGCCGCGGCCGCCGCATGGCGCGGTGATAAGTCCGGCGCCAGCCAGGACAGAATACAGATTCTCTCCCGGTTCAGCCGTAAGCTTCTGTGCTTTATAACCCAAGCGTGCGATTTTTAGCTCTGTCATAGTTTCTTCCTTGTTATTTGTCAATTCTCGGTTTGCTTACATATTATAGTCGCGGGAACGTGACACGCCCTTTGCCGCCATAACCATGGCCTGAACGTTCTCAAGCGGGGTAGTGGAGGGGATGCCGCAGGCAGGCGCCAGGATGTCAATACCCGTTTTGATGGCGTTATTTGACAGGCGTTCTACACGCTCGGGAGGCGCGGTGCCGATGGCATGTGTGCTGACATTGCCCATCACCGCTTTTCCCTCCAGATAGGGCTTGATGCTGCTCACAGCGATCTTTGACTCAAAGCTGAAGACATCGCAGTGCAGGTCGGGCAGCGCCTCGTACACGGGGGCCATGTTGCCGCAGATATGTACAATCTTACGCGTACCCTCTATTTTGTCAAGCACCATGTTGATATACTGTACCGAGAAATCCTTGAACCAGCGCATACCGAGTATCTCACCGGTACCGGAGGGCTCGGAGAGGCATATCAAATCAGCTCCGGCGTCAACCATTCTCTGGCCGAACTCAGCCAGCTCGCCGGAAATATGACGCATCAATCCATGCACATCGTCGGGATGTCTGCGGATCTCTTTAAGTAATATGGCCATCTCGATCATGGTACCTGCCACGCTGAAGGGCCCTGTCAGATTGCCGATAATGGGGTAATCGTCAGCTTTTGACTTGATAATCTTTATCGCGTCGATGGTGGCCTTTATACGGCCCTTGTTGAAGTCAATATGCGGCAGTGTGGCCCACTGGCTTATATCCGTCATGGGGGACTCCACCACGTGAGGCTCGGTCAGCTTATCGCCGATGTATACGACTGCGCCAAGGGCCTCGGCTTCCACGGTCATGTCAAAGGGCACGCCGTAGTTCTCAAAGCCCCGGCCGCCGCCGAGGGCCATGGCCAGCTTTGCCATCTGCTCGGCGTCGCTGTGGGCCTCCGGCCAATAGTAGCCGCTGGCGTCCATCGCATCAACACATACCATGTTCTTCATACCGCCCGGGCATATGCAGGGCGGGCGATCAACGCTCTGACCTGAGGCAGCCGCCAGCAGTCTTTCTTTATTAGTCATGCTCATTATGCTATTTCCTCCGCCGGAGGTTTTCCGTCCAGGTCTATCTCAAACAGGATACCGCGGCTCTTTGGTGTTGCTGATTTGGTACAGTATCTTCCGTAGATACCGTCACTTGCTTTTTTGCAGAAACCGAACTCCGGATCCTCGGGGAGGCTGTATTCCGGATAGTCCTTGGCAATACCCAGTTCTGACATGGTCAGCCAAACCTTCGGGCACACCGAAAGGGCGGCGCGGTCACCGATCCGCTTACGCATTTTGACAATAAGGGGGGCCACAAAGTCCCGAGTAAGCTGCTCGGCATATTTCGGCCCGGCGATATCTGCGCCAGCCATGGGATCGGCATAAGCGATGCAATCCGCACCTGCCTCGACCGCCGCGTCTGCCCATGCGAGAAGATTGCGCTCGGTTGCGGCGTAGAAGGCCTCCAAAGCCGGTCCCTTTTTACGCAGGAGCTTGAAAACCTGTGAGGCATCCAGGAGGCAGTTCAAAATTCCAAGGGGGCCTGTAATGGTAAACACCACATAGTGCCCGTCCTTTTTCAGCAGTCTGCACGCCTCAAGTGACGAGGCGAAACGCCCACTGTTCAGATCCCAGTCTTTTAAACCTGACAGCTCGTCGATGCTCTTGAGTATAAGCTCCGAGGCCCTTGCGCCGTTTCCGTCTGTCAGGGTGATTTTGGCGCCGTAGCCCTCAGCCTCTGTGGTGTGACAGAAGGGCATGAAAGCATACTGGGCCTTGTTG
>JAFRAF010000075.1 GCA_017405545.1 Oscillospiraceae bacterium
TAATAATAGCTAAATGGTATTAACGCAAAAACGAGCGCCCTGAGGCGCTCGTTTCTTTGTGATTTTTCCGCTTTATGACTCAAAAAACCGCAGTATCTGTTCCTTGTAATCCGGCGCCGTGTCAAAGGCGGCATGCCCGAAGCCCGTATACATATAAAGCCTGAAATCCGGGTGCGCATCCAGCTTTTCGGCTATCTCCATCGTCGCGTCCGAATCCACGACGCTGTCCTCAAAATCGCCTATCGCCAGGACGGGACACTTTATCCTGTCCAGCTCCTTGACCACGTCAAATCCCCTGGCGCCCTCTGCGAGAATGATAAACCGCTCCAGGTCCTTGTCGGTAACGGTTTTGGCTGCCTCTATCAGCGTCTCCCTGTATTGCTCGAACACCTCCGGCGGGTAGATCTCCCTGCCATAGTCCAGGTACAGCCCCTCTCTGTCGCCGTTTTTTGCGAGCCTTATCCATTCCTCGATAACCCGGAACTGGGCGTCCTTCAAATGGGCAGAGGTGGACCCCAGCACCAGCTTTCCCGCAAGCTCCGGGTACTCTATGGCGATGACCAGGGCCATCATGCCCCCCTGGGAAGCTCCGAAGATACAGAGATCATCAAGCCCCAGCACCTTAAAGGCCTCCGCCGTGTCCCGTGCCATATCCCTTACCGTATAGGGAGATGGCAGGTCGGAGCGTCTGTCAAAGACATAAACGGTGAACCTTTCTTCTATGAGGCGGTAGGCTTCGGCTATGGCGTCCGCGGCGCCCATGACGCTCTGAACGCTGAGGCCCGGCAGTATCACCAGGTTCTTTTCCCCTCTCCCGAAGCGGAAATAATCCATTGAACCGCTGCCGGTGCTAACGTTTTCAATAACCATGGATCCTCCTTTACTCCCTTTGATCAATACCCGTGCAGATCATCGCTCAAAACGGCTTTTCTTCCGAACGGTCCGATTTGTTCAAATCATAGGGCAGCTCGAAAATGCTCCTGTTCATACCCGTGGTCAGCAGATACTTTTTTATCTCCTGCTCCTCCATGACGGAGGAAATCACAAAAGCCCTGAATGAGGACACCCGCTCGTCCGGGTCTGAAAGGTCCATGACCTCCCCGTTGTCCCGGTAGATCATTTTGAGCGCGCTGTCCCCCGCCATAATCGTCCACTCGGCGCAGACCTTTTCCGGCGCCCCGTTTCGTTCCGCCGCCAGCAGGGACAGGTCCTCCACCAGGAGCATGGCCCTGTTTTTAAGGCTGTCAGATAAGTGCAACTCCGTGAGGAACTCTTCCGTCCGTTTCCGGACTTCGAGTATCTCCTCCTGACTAAGGCGGAGGTCAAAGTCGGCCGTGAAGGGCTGCTCGTCCAGCAGCAGCGGGAAAGGCATACCGGGACAGCGCAGTCGGGCGGCGGCGTACCATAAGAGCAGAGTGAGGAAGGGTGCCAGCAGGAAGCCTGCCCAGAATCCGGGGACTCCGAATATAAGCCCCAGAGGGATGGTCAGCGCAAGGACGCTCAGCAGGTCCTTCCACACCGCCAGCCAGACCGACAGTCCTGTCCTCCCCACGCTGATATAATAAAAGCAGAAGTAATATACATAGGAAACGGGAACGAGCGAAAGGGCGATTATACGCAGGGCCAGAGAGCACTGGGCCATTGTGGCCGGGTCCCGGATGTTGAATACAAGAGGGATAACATCCGCCAGGACGAAGACGGCCACGGCGGCCGCGGCCCCCTCAATAACGGCGCTGCGGAGAGCAACTCTTACAGTCTTTTTTACGGCCTTGCCGCTGCCCTCGGCTCCGGCAATGTCTCCGTTCGTTTCGAGAAAAGCACAACCACAGACCTCAATCAAGTCCCAAGTGACCAAGCACCAAGTACCAAGTTCATCGAAAACGGACAGGTCTATGTAAAGTATAAAGGGACAA
>JAFRAF010000076.1 GCA_017405545.1 Oscillospiraceae bacterium
ACGGTGGAATGTGCAAGGCAGTGTCCGCTGGGCGAGGTCTTCGCCATCGAATCGGATGATGATGCATGTCTTGTCCTGAACGAGAACCTCGAAAGATTCCGCCTGCAGAATGTGACCGTTATAAAAGGCACCGCTCCCGGGGCACTGCACGGCCTTCAGCCGCCGACACACGTATTTATCGGCGGCACCGGCGGGCATGCCCGGGAGATCATCGACTGCCTGACCGCCTTCTCTTCCCCCATCCGTCTCTGTGCCACAGCAGTCACCATGGAAAGCGCTGAAACCTTCTTCTCACTGCTGAGCAACCGGAATGATTTTTCTGCCGTCCAGATTGCCGTTTCGAGGATTGAACCGGTTGGCAGCTTCCACATGTTCCGCGTACCCGACAGCTACAAGCCCTACGCATACACCAGCAACATTCAGGAGAACGCCCTGTACCGCGCCATGTACACCAAGCTGGAGGCCGAGGCGCAGACTGATCCCACCAAGCTCTTCCCCCTGGCATACATGAGTTACTACGGAGCCGGCTTGGGCAAGAAGGCCGATGAGACCGACCGTCTGTCAAAAGCCATAGTACAGATGCAGAAACTGGCCGATGCGGGATGCCTCAGGGCAAGCGCATGGCTCATCCCCGTATACTACAACCTCTCCATAGACGAGAAGCACTACCCCATGCGTATGCAGCGCAAGAAGTTCCGCGAGTTGTCCGACGCACAGATGAGCACCATGCTCATGGCCTACAACCCCTACGTGTACGGCCTGAACGGCGACATCCTGGCCAGCGGAAACTCCGATCCCGAGGAGATAGCCGCCGAGTACGAGAAGGGTGCCTCACAGGGCGACGCCTACTCGCTCTACCGTCTGGGAATGGCATACAAGGAGGGTGTTATCAAGAGCCGCGACCTGGACCAGTCACTCGACTGCTTCCGCAAATCGGCCGATAAGGGTTATGCCGATGCATACTGGCAGATTGCCCTGGCCTACAAGAGCGGACTGGGTGTGCAGGCCGACTACAACCAGTACATACACTGCCTGTTCCAGGCTATCGACGCCGGTTCCATCGAGGCTGTCGACGAGCTGAGCGTGGCTTTCTTCTGGGGTATTGGCGTTGACCGCGACATTGAGATGGCGCAGCAGGTAAGGCGCAACTATTTCTACCTTAAGAACAACATCTGGCGAGACGTACTCACAATGTACGGATTCCCAAGTATCTGATATGACGATGACAAGGCTCAAATACATATTATGTCTGGCACTGCTGGCATCGGCCCCGCTTCTGAAAGCACAGAACGGGATCGAGATCAGGACGCCTGAGCGTATAGTCAGGATGCTGGATCAGATGCCCGTCAAGGAGATCCCGCTGTCAGGGCAGTTCCAGTGCACGGACCTGAGCTCCACCCTGCTCTTCTACACCGAGGCGCAGGACGGCGTGACCGTACAGCTTGGAGCAAGGCTCTTCTCGGACAATGTACGCAAGGCCTACGACCCTGTCATCATCTCCTTTGTGGAGCGTCTGTGGGTAGAGCTGCTGTTACGCAAGACCACAGCATCGCAGTCCAGTCTGCTCAAGGAGTACGGCGTCCGCATAGTATTGGGCGGCTATCCGCTGGGATCTGGCAGCTTTACGAACCTGAGCCAGGCACTCG
>JAFRAF010000077.1 GCA_017405545.1 Oscillospiraceae bacterium
ACGAGCTCCGCAAGGGGGTCCTGCAGCCTTCTGGCGATGGAGACTGCGGAGCGGAGGGACACATCGTAGTCCGGAAACTCATCAGCGGCCAGCCTTGAGGCGGAGTATACCGATGCGCCCGCCTCATTTACAACCATATAAGCCACACCGGGCATGTCCTTGATCAGCTCCGCGATAAATATCTCGGATTCCTTTGAAGCCGTGCCGTTACCTATTGCTATAGCCGTAACACCATGTTTTTTTATCATCCGGCTCAGCGCGGCGGCCGCCTCATCTTTTTTATTATGGGGAGGCGTGGGATAGACCACGCCCGTCTCCAGCACCTTGCCGGTCGGGTCAACTACGGCTATTTTACAGCCGGTCCTGTAGGCCGGGTCAAAGCCCATTGTCACCTTATCCCTGACAGGGGGTTGCATGAGCAGAGGCTTTAGATTCACGGCAAACATTTTTATGGCCTGCTCATTGGCCGAAGCGCTGAGCTCGGAGCGTATCTCACGCTCAATGGAGGGGAATATCAGCCTGTCATAGGCGTCCTCAGCCGCCGCTTCGACAAATGCGCGGGAGATGCTCTCGCCGCGTATCACATGCTTTTTCACCGTGTCAAGGGCGAGGACCTCATCCAGGTCAAGGTGGACCTTCAAAAAGCCCTCCTTTTCACCCCTGTTTATGGCGAGGATGCGGTGCTTCTGTATCCGTGACACAGCTTCGCTGTAATCATAATACATCCTGTATACGGAGTCCTCCTCACCTGTGGCCTCGCTTCTGATTCCGCCCCTGCGGTTTATCAGTTCTTTCAGGGCCTTTCTTATCTCCGGATCGCAGGATATGTCCTCAGCTATTATGTCGGCTGCTCCGGAGAGCGCCTCCTCAACTGACGGTACGCCATTTTCTTCATTTACATACTCGGTGGCAAGGCTGTCAATATTCCCGCTTTTAGTATCCTGTTTAAACAGCTTCTCAGCAAGAGGTTCCAGACCTTTCTCCCTCGCCGCCGTAGCCCGGGTCCGCCTTTTCTGCCTGTAAGGGCGGTATATATCCTCCAGAGCCGCCAAAGTCGCGGCGTTTTCTATCGCGGCATCCAACTCACCGCTCAGCTTATCCTGTGAGACAAGGGAAGATCGGATCTCCTCCCGGCGTTTGTCCAGATTGCGGAGGTACTGGAGCCTGTCCGCAATCTCGCGGATGAGCTGATCATCCATAGTTCCGTGCATCTCTTTCCGGTATCTGGCTATGAAGGGTATGGTATTGCCCTCATCCAGCAGGGAGATGATATTGTCAATATACTGTTTTTTCTGCTTAAACTCATCTGCGAGTATTTCTGTTGTTCTATCGATTTCCATGATGCTCCGAGATTCCTTTATTCCGGGTTTTCAGCCATTGGGTCGGTGATGCCGTCAAGTCCCGCCATCATAAGAATAATCAGCAGCGCCGACTGGATTCCCTTGTATCTGCCGTCGGTAAAGATGAATTCATCCAGACTGTGTATACCTCCGCCGCCGCAGCCGGAGCCAATACATATGGAGGGGATTCCGGCCGCTATGCCCATAGTGCAGTTTGTGGCTCCGTTGGGGGCAAGGAAAGGCTCACTGCCGTTTACGGCAGAATACACGCTGTATATGGCCTCCACTATGGGCAGATGTGCGTCCTGCCGGGCAACAGGGACGTCTATGATGTAGTTCCAGTCGTAAGTGACGGTATCTGCGTTCCATCTGGCCGACTCCTCACAGCACGCGCCTTCGATACATGTAAAAACATCTTTTGTCAGCATTTCAAGATGCTCAGGGTCGTTTGAACGCAGGTTGATTTTAATGCTTGTATCCCTGGGTATTGCGTGTATCCCGGCGTCGTTCCCGGCGTGAAAATTGGAAACGCAGTAGGTCGTCCCGCTCTCCGCATGGACTTGAATATCCGCTATCTTCGCCACCGCCCGTGCAGCCGCGTTTAAGGAACTCGAGGCCGTGCCGAAATCAAGGCTCGCGTGTCCGCCCCTGCAGTGAAAGCAGACCTCAAAGGTGCGTATGCCTGTGCCGAGATAGGTTATCTTGCTGTCCCCGGTGCCGTCGATGCTGATACAGGCGTCAAAGCGCTCTTTGCTCAGCAGCTTGCGCATGCCGCCCAGGCCGCCCATACCCTCCTCCTCTACGGTTCCGGCAAACCATATATCGCCCACAGTATGTATGTCCGCGGCGTTAAGGGCACGGAGCACCGACAGTATGCAGGCAAGACCGCTGGTGTCATCCCCGCTGCCGGGAAGGTACACCCTGTCGTCCTCATATCGGGGCGTCAGCTCGGTGTCCATGGGGAACACCGTATCCATATGGGCCTCGACGAGTATTCTCGGCCCTTTTCCGGAGCCCCGCCGCAGGCCGAGAATATTACCGAAGGGGTCAGAATGTACGTCTTCAAGTCCGAGAGCTTTGAGCTTGTCCCCATAGGCGGCGGCCTTTTTCTCCTCGTGATAAGTGGGCGCGGGAATCATGGCAAGCTCTAAGCATTCTTTAAGCATGCGGTCTGTTTCCTCACATATAATGTCAAGCGCCGCCTTTACCGCGGCGGCATTCATTATATCATTTAGATTCCTCTCTGTCTTCTCTGAAACACTGTATGCCATTTCTGCCCTCCGGATAGATAAATCATTCTGTTCTGTAATTAGCTATAACACATAAATGATGCCGTGTCAATCTGACTTTTGTTTAATATATTTACCGTATCCGGCATACGTTGTTGACATGTGGGGATAAATCAGATAGAATGTTTAGACATAATGGATAAGTGTGACATTATTCCTCATTTTAGAGTAATTTGTGAAGTATAAAAAGGGAAGACATAAATA
>JAFRAF010000078.1 GCA_017405545.1 Oscillospiraceae bacterium
TCGTGGGCGAATCCGGCTCCGGCAAATCCACGCTCTCGAAAGCCATCCTCGGCATGATAAAGGACGTCGACGGCGAGATAAACAGCCGCTGCACAGGCACTCAGATGGTGTTTCAGGACCCCATCGGCTCCCTAAACCCCGCCCGCAAGGTGGGCTGGATAATAGACGAGTCGCTCCGTCTCAAGGGCGGGCTCAGCAAAGCCCAGCGCAAGGAGGCCGCCGTCCAGATCCTGGACAAGGTTGGACTCGCCCCCAAATATCTGGAGCGCTATCCCCGGGAGCTCTCCGGCGGACAGTGCCAGCGCGTGGCGATAGCCCTGTGCCTTTTACGCGAGCCGAAGCTCATAATAGCAGACGAGCCCGTATCGGCACTTGACGTGACAATACAGGCTCAGATACTGAGTTTACTTTTAAATCTCCGCAAGGATTTAGGCTTGAGCTACCTGTTCATATCCCACGACATGGACGTTATATGGCAGATATGCGACCGGGTCATGGTTATGAAGAACGGCCGCATAGTCGAACAGGGCACCCGCGACGAGGTGTTTGACAACCCCAAGGACAGCTACACAAAGCAGCTGCTTGAGGCCACCAGCGCGGACTTTAATCCTGATATTTGACCAGCAGATCCAGGTTATACTTATCCGTCGAGCTGAAGTTGAGCTCGGATTCGTTCTTCGTCCTGCCGCTGTACCAGGGCTGGCCCTTGAATATGTCGGCTATCTCCGGCGTTGAGAATATGTATCCGTTCCGGGCGTAGATGGTGTTTATCAGAAGCTGGACGTCATACTGGGACAGGCCGGACACAAAGCTCTCGCTGAGCTTGTTCTGGACCTTTGAATATGACCAGATATAGCCCACTTCCGTGGAGGACTTGTCCTCCCTCGCCGCCCTGTACTGAGTCAAAAGCGCCAGATTGCTCCTGTCCATGGAGGACATCCTCAGGGCGTTGGGGTCGCTTGTCACCGGCGTGTACCAGTTGAGCTGGCTGAAATAACTCTGAATTTTTGAATTGGAGAAGATATATCCGTTCTTCGCGTATATCTGATTTATAATAAACTGGAGCTCATCCCTGCTGAGATTCCTCAGCTCACTGTCGCTGAGATATGTGTTGGGATAGACCTTGTCGGCACTCGCCCTTGTCATTTCGGCAGGGGCGTAAGTATTTCCGCTGTCGGACGCCTGGGCGGAGCCCTGTGCGGCGTCCTGAGCGTTCTGGACATCCTCGTCCTTAAGCTTTACCGTGACACTGACGTCCTTGCTCACATTGGCGTACACGGCCGACGCGGCTGTGATCTTGCAGTTCCCCGCGCCCACGGCGAACACGATCCCGTTCGATACCGTGGCGACAGACGGATTGGTAGTGGACCATATGAGCTCCGTTGAATCCGGGTCAGCGGGGGTGAATACGGTCTTTATCTCGCTTGTATCCCCGAAATACATCTCCAGCTCGCTGGGGTAGCAGGCGATGGCGGTAAGAGGCGGCTTCGCCTCTTCAACGGTCTCAGCGGCAGCTGTGTCCGCCTGCTGCTGCTCCTGCTGCCCGGCGGGCTTTCCGCCCATCATTTCACGTATACCGCAGCCGGCCAGAGCCGACATAAGGAGCAGGGCCGCGAATAATATGCACAGTATGCGTCTCATCTGTTATCCTCCCGTTTTTTCTAAGAGTCTTTCATTTTGTCATTATATAGTATTATCCCGCCGAATTCAAGCCTGTTGCAGTGTTATGAGCTCGATTTGGCAAATAATATGGCGGTTTTACCCGATTTTTGCATTATTCCGCATTTAAGCGGCAAGAACTCCTCTCCTATACGGCATCACATTGAAATACCGTATTGAAATACTTTTATCACTCTGATAAAATTTCTTTAATCACTCTTCCCTGGCGCAGAATATGGAGTCCGCACAATAAAGAGTGCTCTGAAAATCTACTCAACAGTTTTGGAGGTTACTTTATGAAGAGAAAAATACTGACTTTGGCCCTGAGCCTTGCGCTGTGCCTGGCCCTGAGTATCACGGCGTCCGCCGTCAAGTCGGATACAGACGTTTCCTATCCCGTCACCGGAGGCAACATCTATTTTGACAAAATAACCGGGACAGTAACCGGCTGCGACGACTATGTTACAGCGGCTAATATACCCGCCTCCATTCAGGGGGTAACGGTCAAAGGGATCGGCGCGCATGCTTTCAGTATGCCCTATGGAGATCTGACTTCTGTTACACTGCCCGATACCGTGACTTGGATAGGCGACAGCGCCTTTTATTCCGCAAAATTTACCGGGATCTCACTTCCGTCCGGACTTACAAGAATAGGAGAATCCGCATTTTCAGAGTGCAACAACCTGAAAAGCATCCGTATTCCCGCAGGGGTCAGCACTGTGTCAGGATGGGCCTTCTACGGATGCAACGACCTTAAGGATGTCACACTGGTAAACGGCATAAGCTCATTGGGAGATTACGCCTTTTCGGAGTGTGACAGTCTGGCGCAGATTACAATCCCTGACAGTGTTACAAATCTGGGTATCGGGGTTTTTCAAAACTGCGACAGCCTGGTTGATGTAAAGCTTTCCTCGGGATTGTCAGCCATACCCATAGCCTGCTTCCAGTCGAGCGAGCGACTTGCAAGCATTACCATCCCCGAGGGTGTTTCCGTAATTGAGGAATCCGCTTTCTGGGGATGCGACAGCTTAAGCTCGATCTCTGTTCCGGCCAGCGTCACCAGTATCGAGTCCAGCGGCATATACCACACAAATCGCCTGGCTACTATTTATTACGGCGGCACCGCTGCCCAGTGGGGCGACATGGACATTTCCGACCGGGATTATCTGGAAGAGCTGTGCGCCGTGGCATTCGACAGCTATGCCAAGGGTGTCGACGCCACCTCCGGCTCTGTCAGGGGCTTCTCCGATGTACACCCCGGTGACTACTATGGCGACGCCGTCGCCTGGGCCAAAGGCAAGGGGATCACCACCGGTATGTCAGATACTCTCTTCGGCGCGTCCAGCACAGTCACCAGAGGTCAGGCGGTGACCTTCCTGTGGCGATCCAACGGCTGTCCCGAGCCCAACACCAAAAACAACCCATTCGCAGACGTGAAATCCAGCGACTATTATTACAAGGCCGTGCTGTGGGCTGTGGAGAATTCCATTACAAACGGCACTGACGCCACCCATTTCTCTCCCTCCAACACCTGCAAGTATCAGGATATGCTCACCTTCCTGTGGAGGTCTCTGGGCGCTCCCGGCTTTACCGGAACAGGTACATACTGGTACAGTGAGCCCATGAACTGGGCATATAAAAGCAAAATGATCCTGACAGAGGATGTATCCTACTCCGAGTGCCCCCGCGCGGATGTCGTATACTTCCTGTGGGTCGCCCTCAACTAAGCGGCATATAATAAACATACGGTAACACGCAAACGAGGCCCGGTGTATGACACCGAGCCTCGTTTTATTATTTACACCTGATATCCTTTTACAGTCCGCACACGCCGCGCAGGGCGTCGCGCATGCGGAGGGCCTCCGCTCTGGCGGCTTCCGCGTAGTCCCGGCCATCTTTACCGGTCTTCTGCCAGGCGCATATTATGGCCCTGGATGAGTTGATCACGGCGCCGCAGCCCTTGTCGAAGGCGCCCACGACATCCTCAGCTCCTCCCCCCTGGGCGCCATATCCGGGCACAAGGAAGAAAGTATGGGGCAGCTTCTGTCTCAGCTCTGTGAGCTGCCGCGGATATGTGGCCCCCACAACGGCCCCGGTGCAGGTATAGCCGTGCCTGCCAAGGCTGTCGTCGGCCAGAGCCTCGATGAGTCTGCCCACCCGGACATATACGCTCTCCCCCTCTATCTTCAGATCCTGAAGCTGGCCCGAGGAGGGGTTTGAGGTTTTGACAAGGGTGAATATGCTCTTGTCGAAGCGCCTGCATATATCAATAAAGGGCTTTATGCCGTCCTCGCCCAGATAGGGGTTCACGGTGACGCTGTCGAAGTCAAAGGGGCAGAGCTTCTCCCCGCCGAGCTCCACATCGCCCAGATAGGCCTCCGCATAAGCCGTGGCGGTGGAGCCGATGTCGTTTCGCTTCACGTCGCCTATGACGTACATGCCCTTTTCACGGGCGTAGTCCCCGGTGAGTCTGAGGGTGCGCACGCCCTCCCAGCCCAGCAGCTCGTAATACGCCGACTGGAGCTTCACGGCGGGCACAATGTCGCACAGGGCGTCGATGAGGCCCCGGTTGAACTCCAAAAAGGCCTCCGCCGCCGCCGAGAGCGTCTTTCCCCACTCGGCGATGTGACGGCTCATTATGAACTCGGGCACGTACTCCGGTCTGGGGTCAAGGCCGGCAACTGTCGGGTTTGTCTTTTCCAGTATCCTGTCCTGCAATATATCAATAGACATGCTCTATCCTCCGTAAACTGTTTTGCCGTCGGCTATGGTGTATTTCACCCGTCCCCTGAGCTTAAAGCCGCCGAAGGGCGTGTTCCGCGCCCTGGATTTGAACTTTTCCGGCTCCACCGTCCACTCCTCGTCCGGGTCGAAGAGCACTATGTCGGCGGGTGATCCGATTTTAAGACTGCCTCCCGGCACGCCGGCGATAGCCGCCGGGTTTGCGGACATGAGGCGTATCACGCTTTCAAGCGTGAAGCCCTCCTCCCCGCAGAGCCTTGTCAAGGCCAGGGCAAGGGAGGTCTCCAGCCCCACCATCCCGCTGGGGGCGTTCTCCAGGCCACGGGACTTTTCCTCCGCGCTGTGGGGCGCGTGATCCGTGGAGACGGCGTCCAGCGTGCCGTCTCTCAGCCCCTCTATTATGGCCCTGACATCCTCGTCGGTCCTAAGCGGCGGGTTCACCCGGGCGAGGGTCCCCTTTTCAAGCACCGCGCTCTCCGTGAGCGTGAAGTACTGGGGACAGGTCTCGGCGCTGATATTCACTCCGGCGGCCTTGGCCCTTCTGATAATATCCACGGAGCCCTTTGAGCTCACATGGGCTATGTGCAGCCTGCCGCCGGTCTCCTTCGCCAGCATGGCGTCTCGGGCAACGATAAGCTCCTCCGCTATAGCGGGTCTGCCCGGCAGTCCGAGGGCCTTTGACACGGGCCCCTCGTTCACCGCCCTGTTCCCGGCAAGTCCGCTGTCCTCGCAGTGGGCTATGATGAGGAGGCCTTCTTCCCCGGCCTTTTTAAGCGCCTCGCGCATGACGGAGGCCGAGTCTATGTTCCGTCCGTCGTCGGACAGGGCCGCCGCCCCGGCCCCCTTGAGGGCTTTGAAATCGGTGAGCTCCCGCCCCTCCTGTCCGACGGTGACCGCCCCGCAGGGCCTGACCTTTACGCCCGTAGAGGCCGCTCTGGCGATGACGCAGCGTATGAGCTCCGGACTGTCTAATACCGGGCTGGTGTTGGGCATGCACAGGAGCGTTGTCACTCCCCCGGCCGCGGCAGCCGCGCAGCCGGTGACGATGTCCTCCTTGTGGGTCTGTCCCGGGTCCCTCAGATGGACATGCAGGTCCACAAGGCCCGGCGCCGCCGCAAGGCCGCGGGCGTCTATCACCCTGTCGGCCAGACTCTCGTCGAAGGGCTCGCAGAGTCTTCCGTCTTTTATATACAGATCCCCCTCATGGGCGCTGCCGCCTGCGGGGTCAACTATTCGGGCGTTTTTGATTATCATCATATGCATCACCGTTTTGTATTTTATCAAAAATTTTTCCAAACATCAATATCCGTTCTGCGGGAATAATAATACCGAAATAACAAAAATACGGAGGGCTCAACATGTGTAAAACCGATTTTGCCAGAGGCGTCATCACCGGCGTGATCGCCGGAACCGCGGTGGGGATGATAGTAGCTCCCTCTAAAAAGGGCAGCAAAACCATGGCCGGGAAGGCGCTCAAGGCCGCCGGAGACCTTGTGGAGAACATCAGCGATTTCATGGGGCTTTAACTGACTTGAGGGGCCGCGTCTTTTGAAAATGCGGCCTCTTTTTTGTATGATGTCGCTTCGCTGTGACGGGTTTTTGACAGACTCAAGCGCCTTGGAAAAGCTTCGGCATTTCCGTGGCGCTTAGCATTTATTACATATTCAAAACCGCAATCTTCCGGACAAACTATATGCGTTACCAAGATACATTGGAGGCGCATTTTATGAAAGCGATAATGATGGCCGGCGGGAAGGGCACGCGACTGCGGCCCATAAGCTGTGATGAGCCCAAGCCCATGACTGAATTCTTCGACCGGCCCATAATGGAATACATGATAAGCTATCTGCGGGGGCACGGCGTCGAGGGTATAAGGGCGACCCTGTGTTATCTGCCGGAAGTGATCATGGACCGCTTCGGCGACGGCGGCAGCCTCGGTGTGTCCCTCAGCTACATGGTGGAGGACTCCCCTCTCGGCACGGCCGGAAGCGTAAAGGCCTGCTCTGATTTCCCGGGGAATGAGGACTTCCTGGTCATATCCGGGGACTGCCTGTGCGACTTTGATCTGAAAGGCGCCATCGCCTTTCACAGGGAGAAAAAGGCCGACGCGACCATCGTGCTGACCCGCTGTGACGAGCCCCTTGAATACGGTCTCGTATCCACTGACGGCGAGGGCCGTATACTGGGCTTCACCGAAAAACCGGACTGGGGCTCCGTCGTCACAGATCTGGTCAACACGGGTATATATATACTCTCCCCTGAGGTTCTGGAGTTCATCCCCGGAAACAGGAACTTTGATTTCGGAAAGGACCTGTTTCCCCTGCTCCTGCGGGAAAAGCGAAAGCTGTACGCCTGCAGGGCCGAGGGCCGCTGGTACGATATAGGAAATCCCCAGGCCTATATGGCATGCTGCCGTGATGTCCTTGACGGAGTGTTTTCACTTCCCATTCCCCCGTCCAGGCTGGCGGACCGCATATTCGCCTCCCGGCCCATCCCCCAGGGGGTGAAACTCAGAGAGCCCGTATATATAGGGGAAAACGTGAGCTTGGAGGCGGGCTGTACTATCGGCCCCTATGCAATCATAGGCGAGGGCTCCGCTGTCGCCAAGGGCGCTAAAGTGGAGCACAGCGCCGTCTGCGGCGCGGAAATCGGCGAAAACTGCCGAATAGCCGGCGCGGTTATCTGCCGGGGCTGCGTTTTGGGGCCGGGTACCGCGGTCAGAGATGGTGCGGTTCTGGGCAGCGGAGTCAGGACCGGCGCGGACTGCGTTGTGGAAAGAGACGTCAGAGTATGGCCCGGCAAGACTCTTGAGGACGATACAAGGCTGGACCACGACTTCTTCGGCTCGGCGGGCAGAGCGGATATAGCGTTTGTGGGTTCCGGGCAGCTCTACGGCGATTTCAACCGGGACATATGCTGCGACACCTGCCTGCGCATCGGCGCGGCAACTGCCCGCTTTGAGCGTGTGGCCGTGGCTTGGGCAGGCGGTCCCGCAGCCGGCTGCGCGGCTCTCGCGCTGGAGGCGGGCATATGCTCAGGGGGCGCAGAGGCTGTGGAGACCGACGCGGACTTTGCCTCCGCTCACAGCCACGCGGCCGCAAATCTCGGCATCCCCCTGTCGGTTTTTATACGGCAGGAAGACGCCTCTTTGCAGCTTGGTTTTTTCGGTCCCGGCGGTCTTCCGCTTGATAAGCAGATTGAGCGGGAGATAAAAAACGGCATGTCAGAAGCGCCCGAGTCCAAAAAAGCCGGTGAACTCATACGCATTTCCGGGGTGACAGAGGCATACGTGTCCGCGGCCTCCTCCGGCGCTGAATGCGGCGGACTGAAGCTGTCTGTCTCGGGCAAAGGTGCCGTAAACAGAGCTCTGCGCCGCGCCCTCAGCCTTGCAGGCTGTGATGTGCGAAGCGACGCTCTCCCCTCCTTTCGGGCTGAAAACGAGGGCTTTGCCCTGTACGCGGTTGACGAGTGCGGCAGAGAACTGGGGCCCGAGGAGCTTCTGGCCATGGTCGTGACCGTTGAGCTGTCCTCGGGAGCAAAGGACATCTATGTCCCCTACAGCGCCCCCTCCGTGCTGGACAGCATAGCCGAGGCTCGTGATGCGGTAATCCACAGGGTGGAGGGCGGCAAAAGCGCAGATGGGCCTTTTGCTGCGGGCCTTGCGCTGAGGGACGCATGTTTCGCCGCCGTGAGGCTGGTCAGGGCCATGAGCGAACACAGCTGCTCTCTCGCTGATATCTTTGACCGCGTTCCCCGCTTTGCCATCTCCGAAAGCCGTGTGGACGTGTCAAACACAGGCAGAGCAAGGGTGATGGGCGAGCTGTCATCCGGATACCGCTCCGCCTCTCTCCGCA
>JAFRAF010000079.1 GCA_017405545.1 Oscillospiraceae bacterium
CCTCTTCCAGGGTCTCCATGCGTTTTTTCGCGTCCTCGTACTCCTCCTGTGCAAGCTCCTTGAAGTCCGGGTCGGACATGAGCTCCATGGCCCCGTCGGCGTCGCTCTTGGCCTTGGCATAGCGCCTGTACGCCTCAACCACAGGGCTTATCTCCTTCTGCTCACGGGCGAGCTTTGCGTATGCGGCCGGGTCGGAGTAGTACTCCGGATCCTGCATCTTGGCATCTATCTCATTATACTTTTGTTCTATCTCTTTTAATTTATCTATCATCTAAACCATTCCCCAAACAAAACTGTTTAATCTTAATTAAGGTGACCGCGTATTCCGCAAGCTCGGGCGGCATATCATTTAATATGAACGTTTATCATCACATAATTCCAACAGGCAATCTGCCAATTCTAAGCTTAAATATTATCATAATCACAGCGTTTTGTAAATACACTGTCTTTGGAGGTGAGCTGAACTGAAACGCAGGCATTACCGTCGAGCGCAGGGGGTGTTCTTTAAAAAGCTTCTTCTGATAATCGCCATGTGCGCCGCTGTCAGGGGGAGCTCCGCTCTGGGACTTGACGACAGCTTGAAAAGCGCCATGACCGGCCTGGCCGACAGTGCGCGCGCAATGTCGATCGTCAATATGGAGCTGGGCATCAAATCGGGGGACAAGCAGGCGGACAGCCCCGTTGAAAAGCTTCTGAAAAGCGCCGGCCTGAATGCCGATGACCAAGAGGACATCTCCGATAGTCTGAGTCAAAGCGGTGATACAATGACCTTTACTTTGCCCGCGGACTCCGCCGCTGCAGCATCATACTCGGGTTCCGACCTTGAACAAGCCGGCAGCGACAGAGCTTCCACCGGCGCTTTCAATATTGAAAGCTGGAGGGAATACGTAGGTGAAGAGGATATCAATAACAAAACAGGATACGCCATATCTCCCGATGAGCTCATGGGCAGCGGTATAGACATAAGACTTGACAGTGATGGGCCTCAGGTGCTTATCATACACACCCACGGGAGCGAGGCCTTCAGGCCGGAGGGAGATGACATTTACGTACCCTCTGACCCCTCTCGTACTGAGGACCGCAGATACAATGTGGTCAGGCTCGGCGACGTGCTCTGTAAAAAGCTGACAGCCGGGGGCATTCAGGCCGTACACGATACCGTGCTATATGACTACCCCAGCTATACCGGGTCCTACTCCAGAGCATATTCGGCGATACAGAGCTGGCTCAGCAGCTGCCCCAGTATTAAAATAATCATAGACATACACCGCGACGCCATTGATAATCCCGACGGTACCTGTTACGGCTCCACAGTGACCGTCGACGGCAAGCCCTCCGCCCAGGTCATGCTGGTAGTGGGTACTGATTACTCCGGACTTGATCATCCCCAATGGCGGGAAAACCTCAAGCTGGCCACGCTGTTCCAGGCCTCCATGAACTGCAGCTGCCCCGGGCTTTCCCGTCCCATGACTCTGACCCAGTACAGATACAACCAGCACAGTACCACCGGCTCGCTTATAGTTGAGATAGGATACAGCGGCAACAGCCTCCAGGAGGCCCTGCAGGCGGCGGAGCATTTCGGGGACACTATGGCGGACGTACTTGTTCAGCTTGTGGACGCCGGTGCTTCAGCCGATTGACAAGACTTCCGAATACTGAATAACAAAGCCCCTGCAAAGGCTTTGCGTGGCTTATTCAGTTTGACCGGGAACAAATTTGATGATATACTTGATATTATAAAATCACAGGCTGTGCCGCAATAAAGGAGGAAAAGTCAATGAACGAGGTTTTAAAAGCTATAAAAGAGCGCAGAAGCATCCGCAAGTTCAAACCCGACATGCCCAAAAAAGAGGAGCTGGAGCAGATCATCGAGGCCGGCCTCTATGCCGCCAGCGGCATGGACAGACAGGGCGTTATAACTCTGGTCATTACAAATAAAGAGCTGCGTGACAGATTATCAGAGGCAAACCGCAAAATAGGCGGCTGGAGCGAGGACTTTGATCCCTTCTACGGCGCTCCCGCGATACTCATCGTCTTATCGGAAAAAGACTGGCGCAACAAGGTGTACGACGGCAGTCTTGTCATGGGAAACATGCTCCTGGCTGCCCACGCCATCGGCCTCGGCAGCATATGGATCCACAGAGCCAGAGAGGAGTTTGAGCAGAATGAGTGGAAGCAACTTCTCAAGGACCTGGGTGTTGAGGGCGAGTGGGAAGGCATAGGCCACTGCGCCGTCGGCTACATGGACTGCGAACTGCCCGAAGCCTCTGCCCGAAAGGACGGCAGAGTATTCTGGCTGGAGTAGTTCACACGGCAGCGCAATGCCGAGTCGGCATTATATAATAAATTCATCTGCTTAAAATACCAGGGGACCGGATTCTTAATCAGCAGAATCCGGTCCCTTACAGTTCCTTCTCTAATTTAGGCACATTGTATGATTACTGTCAGGAATTAATATAAACCGTGCTGGTGGCATTATCCCAGCCAACCTCACATCCAAGTGCGCTCGCCACTGCTCTAACAGGGAGATATGTCGTCCCGTCCTTTATAAAGGGATCGAGCACGGTCCCGTCCGCATCCTTGGGGATGATATGCTTCCCGTCAAGTATTATGCGTATGCCTCGATAAGTGATACTCGCCTGCTCCGTGCCGTTATGCGCAACTCCGGCGTAATCGCGGCTGATTCTGGAAGCGCCGGAGGTCAGCGTTATGGTGCTTGTCGACTCATCCCAGGCCACATCGCAGCCGAGAGCGCCCGATACTGCCCTCAGAGGAAGATATGTGGTGCCGCTGATAATAAATGGTTCAACGGCGCGGCCCTGAGCATCCATGGGCTGTATGGTTTTTCCGTCAATATTGATTTTAATGGAGCGGTATGCCAGCGTCACCGTTTTTGTAACCGCAGCGACAGGCTTTGTATTAAGACCGCATACAGCGTCTATGTCCGCGCCGGGCCATCCGCCCGAGGGATTCTCACCGGAATCAGTCACTCGGACATATTTAAAACTGCTGCCCGCAGGTACCTTCCCGGTAAAATCAAGGCCGGCTGTACTGCCTTCTGCGATCCCGATGAAATACCACGTTTTTAAATCATTGCTGACCTCGATCTTTGAGGATTCAACATTCCCTCCGACCTCAAAGATATATATGTCATTTCCCGAACCGTCAAATATCGGCGTGTCGAATTCCAGCACCAAAACGCCGTTGTTTCCAAGGCAGAGGTCTCCCGTGCTGCTGTTAGAGTCATCGGCGTCGGGCAGGCCGAGGGCCAATGAGGGATCGGTGTTGGTGGATGCGCTCCTCCATGGGGAGCCCGGGGTGAACTGCACAACCCGGTAGGCAAACGCGTTGACCGGAGCTGTGACAACATTGCCCTGTCTGTCAGTAAAGGTATAAGTTCCTCCGTTGAGGCTGCCCTCCTCTGCAAAGGCAACGGTGGTCACGCACAGAGTAAGTGAAATCGCTATCAAAACTGAAAAAATACGTTTCATCATGGTGGTCGCACTCCTTTTATTATATTAAGAATATATCATTACACGCACTGTTTTGCAAGCTTGAATAATTATATTTCAGATAGAATTACAGAATCATTCAGTGAAAAGCTGTTTCAGGGAAAAACGACCCGCCATGGCGCTTTGATGTGTTTTCATAGCGTCACAGCGGGTCATCTTAAATATTGGAGTTCAAATATGGAGTAAGAAGATGATACAGCCTCATCTTCAATTATATCTGCATTACACGGTGACGGGCTCTTTCACACTGATTTCCAGCCTTCCGTCTTTGGCGGATACCGCTACCTTGTCGCCCTTTTTGACGCTGCCATCCAGCATCATCTCCGCCAGACTGTCCTCAAGCTCACTCTGTATGACTCTTCTAAGGGGTCTTGCTCCGTAAACCGGGTCAAAGCCCTTTTCAGCAAGCAGTGCCGCCGCATCGTCATCAAATTCAAGGTCCATGCCGGCCTGTTTTACTCTATCGCCTACAACTCTGAGCATGTTCCCGGCTATACTATTGATATCGCTCTGGGTAAGCTGTCTGAAAACAATGATGTCGTCTATTCTGTTTAGGAATTCCGGCTTAAAGGTCCTGCGCAGATCAGCCATCACGGCGCTTTTTATATCGGCGTATGAGCTTGTCTCCTCATCGCTGTCGCCGAAGGAAAAGCCCAGTTTGCGGGTCTTTTCGGTTATGTTTTTTGCTCCTGCATTAGAGGTCATGACAACTACGGCGTTTTTAAAGTCCACTTTTCTGCCCTGTGAATCCGTGAGGACTCCGTCCTCCATGATCTGCAGCAGAATGTTAAAGACATCCTCGTGGGCCTTTTCTATCTCATCGAAGAGTATCACGCAGTAGGGCTTGCGCCTCACCTTTTCCGTGAGCTGTCCGCCGTCGTCATAGCCCACATATCCCGGCGGGGAGCCTATGAGCTTTGATACGGTGTGGCGCTCCATATACTCGGACATGTCCAGCTTGAAGATGGCGCTCTCATCTCCGAACATGACCTCAGCCAGCGCCTTGCACAACTCGGTCTTTCCCACGCCCGTAGGCCCGAGGAAGAGGAAGGAGCCAATGGGCCGCTTCGGATCCTTTAGTCCTACCCTGCCCCGCCTTATAGCCCGTGAGACGGCTGTAACCGCCTCATCCTGTCCGATGACCCGTTTGTGGAGCTCAGACTCCAGGCGGAGAAGTCTGGAGCTCTCATCCTCGGTGATGCTTGTCACGGGTATGCCGGTCCAGCCGGACACCACTGCGGCGATATCCTCAGCTTTAACGCATTTGCCGACTGAACTCTGCCACTGGGCTATGAGAGCATCCAGCTCATCCTGCAGCTTTTTCTGCTGATCCCTGAGCTGTGCGGCCCG
>JAFRAF010000080.1 GCA_017405545.1 Oscillospiraceae bacterium
CTTTTTTCGTAACGGGGCGTCCGAAGGGCGGTAATTTCAGTTCACGTCGCTTCCGATCTCCATGACCCTCGCGACCGAATATATCTTCACATCTCCGGTGCCGCTTATTCGGTATCGGAGATGTATTGTATCTCAAGCATTACACGCTCCTCTTCTTCAGGTTATGGTTATACCCCGCAAAGGTGTTCGTAAATATTCTCTTTTCTTCCGGTACATTAATCGTCGGATAAAACGGCATATAATCTCCTTATAGAACAAAACAGCCGACGGATTGCCACGGAAAATCTGTCTGTCATTCCGCGGAGCAATTCATCGCGACCCGGCGGTATTGAATGAAACATGTTTCAGACCCGCCGGTGACCGAGCCCGCAGGCGAGACCGAAGCGTGGGAATCCGTATTCCCCTGACAGATTTTCCTCGCAATGACAGCGAGGGCTGTTTTGTATAAACATTTAGCGCTATATTTGTGCAAAGTGTATAAATTTAACCAAAGATTTTTGTTGAAGTTGCGAAATTTAATTTGAAAACATTTTGGGGTAAAATGTACTCACAATTTAAAATCAAATAGTATGATGGAGGGCGTTTTGACACAAAAAGCAAAAAATACAATATTAATGATTCTCGGGATATTCTGTATTATTATGAGCATTATCCGAGAGATATTGCCATATTATATCTTGGGAAAAAATCAGTTACGGAGAACTGTTCCGGAAGATCGATTTGACGGTTGCGGCGCTTTGTGCACTTGATATCAAGCCTGGCGAAATCGTCACGGTAGCTTGCCGAGCATTCCGGAAGCACTTTATATGGTATATGCACTTAACAAGATCGGCGCTGTCTCGAACATGATCCATCCTCTGGCAGGGGAAAAGGAACTTGTCAACTATCTGAATGAGACCCAGAGCAGAGTCGCTATTCTTTTTGAAGGTACGTATCGGATCATCAAGGATGCCTTTGGGCAAACTGATGTAGAGCATGCCATCGTTGTCTCAGCCGGTGAGTCACTGCCGTTTTGACTGGATGTAAAAGAAGGACGATTACCGTTGATAGTAATATATGGCTGTCCGGCATATCCTGAAACCATTCTCCCAGCGACATTGGGCTCGGTTTCAGCAGGATCATCAGCTAGATAATCTGACAATAAATGAGCATAGTACAATAGGGCAGCAAAATAGCTCCGGAAAAGAGGCTTTAAGAACGAGATCTTTGCTTCCCTGGAGAAAGTGGTTGATCGTCTCTGTGAGACGATTTGCTCCCTTACATCGGATGTGATTAGAAGCATTACAGGCAGAGAATGGATTTTAAACTGTTTTATTGGTGATTAGTATAAAACACAAAAGAAAGAGGTTAGTATGAAATTAATTAAAGAAAATAAATATTCAAAAAAATTGACAAATGTGATAGCGTCTATTTTAATTGCAAGTACAATATTAAGTGGATGTGGAAGTGTAAGTGCAAGCAGTGATACAGAGTTAACTCCAACTCCAACTGTTACTGAAGAGGTAGTAGTTAATAGTCCTATACCATCACTTGATCCTAAAAAACTATCTAGATATTATTGCAATTATTATAAAATTAGTGATGAAGAAGTTGAAAATAGAATGGAAAACTACAACATAAAATATAAAAATTCATTATGGTGTATGTCATATATTATGTATACTGTTATTAAATATGACAATAATATAAAATTGATACCTTGTATTCAAATGTTAGATAATAAAAACAATCTATTACGTATTTTTGACTTAGAATCTGAGAATTTACTTTATACAATTCCTTGTCCTGGTGATTTAAAATTAACAGATAGTGGATCATATAATAATTTAGATTTAACACAAATATCAGTTAAATCAGATTTTCTTAAAGATAAGGAAATAATAGAATATGCCTCATGTATTTATGACTTGACCTTCTTGAATGATTATATTGACTTTTTTAGAGAAAGAGATGGTTTTAATTATTATTACCTTAATGATTATAAATGTTTTAATGAAGTGTATCCAGATGGTTTGGAAATTGATAATGTTTTTATGACCGAAGAAGATTTGTTTAAAGAGTACGTTAAATATGTTCCACTTGAAAATCAAATTACTGCAAAGGAAATGGGGTTAGAAATAGATTATCCTATTGAAAGAAAATACAGTGATGCATGGAGAATATCTAACGAAGAATTGGAAGAAAGAACATCTAAATTAAATATATTAAATGAAGATGAGGAAAATACTATGAATTCAGTATTTACTCTTGTATTAAAGGATTCACAAGATAATTATAAATTAATGAATGTGATTTTTCAAAAAAGAACTAACGAACTTAATGAAGATATATTGTGTTTTATTGATATTTATACAGGTCAGGATTTATTCAGTATAAAGGCTAATGGTAATGAATGTTTTAATTATGATACTGGTGAATTTGAAAACATTGATTTTGATAGTATACATAATTCTCTTCCATATTTTGATGATAAAGAAATATGTTACTTATCATCAATTATAGAAACTAATGTATTTGTATCTAATCATATTGAAGAGTTTAGAGAAAGAGATAATGTGATGTATGAATATCAAACTGATGATGCTTTTTATGCTTTATTTCCTAGAGGGGAATATCACATGAGCGAAGTTAGTTATACCACTAAAGAATATGCTAGCTTGTATGTAAGGCTTCCTGAGGAAATGATTGTATATGCTAAAGACTTAGGGCTTCCCGCGCTTCCCTGATGCCGTCTTTACCGTGAACGGATAAACAGCGAGCTTTGTACCGTCTCCGAACGACAGCTCCGTGTATCTGTTCGGTTCCGGGACCGTAACGTCATTTCGGAGCTTTCCCATGCCGACCTTAAAGACGATCGTTTTGTGAAGCCGCTCCGCGGTACCCGGTGAGATGTATATCTGATCGCCGTCTTTGACGGCAGACAGGGAATTATGCTTCTGCGCGTAGAGAAAACTGTCGTTTAGGTATTCCTTGTATTCTGCATATTTCCCCGAAAGCCTTACAAAACGGATAATCGGCACCAGTACCGCGATAAAGACAAGGACCGCGGCAAGAATTATCAGTGCGAGCTTTATATCCTCTTTTTTTGATGTTTTCCGATCCTGCGAAACATTTTTGTACATAGGAAACCGCCCCTCGGTGCAATAAAGATTTCATTGTGAATTTCCGTGAGTACAATACTACAGCGCCGAGGGATAAGTCAATTGTTTTGGTCAGTTGACATCGGATCCGGTCTCCTCAGTTCTTGTAATCGAATAAATCCTTACATCTCCGGTGCCGCTTATTCGGTACCGGAGATGATCGCATCTTCTGGGCAAAACGGGGATAGTGTAAGTCCTCAACTGTGAACTGTGCCCTGTGCACTGTGCACTTCCTCCCGCCAATCCGTACTCTATCCAGACTCCGTCGGAGTTATACTGTATCTCCAGCCTTATGCTCTCCGGTTCCTCAGCCTTAAGCCTTATATCGTATCTCTTAACGTATTTGTTGTCGGGCTCGTCGAGATACATGTCCCCGCTCTCAAAGCTCCATGAAACGCTCTCTTCAAGCGTTCCCGTTGTGCCGTTGAAAGCGTATATGGGGTAGCCCCCGAGAGCCTCGTCGTAGTCGCAGAGGGCGTAGAGCTCCGAGCCCATGGAGGCGAACTGCTTAACTCTCAGAGGGTCGAGCTTGTGCCAGATATTCGTGTCCTTGTCGTAGACGAAAAGAACCGGCTCTCCATCTTTGTCCAGAGCCGAGAGATAATACTTGTTCATAAAGCTCCCCGCGGCGGCGGCGGAGTATTTTTCGTCCCCGAAATCCCTTGAAATTTCCTTCGGGAACACGCTCTGGAAAATGCAGACCTCCTCGCTGCTCTTGTATAAAAGGTCCTCCTTGCAGATGGCAAGGCTCCTTGAGGAGCCCGCCTGAACGCCTCTCATAAGAGTGTCGTCTATCCTGTGCGCGCCTTTGGCGTTTACGCTCACCTGATGGACTCTGTTTTCCTTGAAGAAAAGCGGGTAACCCATGAATACCGCGGCTCCCGTCCAGGGGCCGTCAGAGCCCACGGAAGCCGTATAGGAGTCCGTGCTCAGTCCCTCGTAAAGGTTCCAGTTTTTGAAGTCGCCGAGGGCGCAGGCGTAGATCTCGTTTACGGTCTTTCCGTTTCGATTTCCGTAGAAACAGCCCCAGAGCCTGTTCTTGATCTCGACAACGAAGTCCATGTCAGGCACGGGCCTCGAGACCTTTATCTGTACTGTGGTGTTTATGGTCTCGTTCAGAGGGCAGGGGATGACCAGCCAGTCGTCCTCATTTTCGCCTCCGCCCAGCGCCTGCAGAGTAAAGAATCCGGAATATCCTTCCTCTTGGGAGGAAGGGGGACCGCTTGCGGTGGAAGAAGGGCTCAACAGCAGCTTTGAAGCCAGATCCGGGTCCGAAACGCCTAAAATAATGCCGTCTCCGGCGGAAAAATCGGACGGGATAATGTTCCCCGTCATGAACTTTATCTTCGTATAGGGCACTTCGTCTATCCAGGCGCTCTGCGCCTCGCTGAAACGCTTGAGCTCGTTCGGCGTAATGCTCGTGTCGAGCCAGAGCTGCCCGTTGAAGGGGTCAGCGGGCTCCGTAGCCGAAACGGTCTGCGTAAAGCTCGAGCCGTCGGCGAGACAGGGCTGTATATATACGGTCCCCGCCGAGGTATACTCCGAGTCCATCCAGCCGTAATCGGTCGGGTCGACGGTGTTGTAATACCTCTTGTCGGGGAAGATACAGATATAGGCGCCCATCGAAACGAGCTGTTTCTCTCCGGCACTTAAATTCCTCACAGGCGTAGCGGTTCCGTTCTTGTAAAGGCGGTTGTTGTTTACGTAGTAAAGGTCGTCCTTGGCTATGATCCCCTGACAGGTATCCAGAACTCTCACAAGCCCTCTGGGCTTCCTCGAAGAGAGGACGGGGTAGTCGTCCGAGCACATGTTCTGCTCCTCGAAAAACTCCCCGTCCGCTATCTTCAGGTTGTGGTTATACCCGGCAAAGGTGTTCGTAAGTATTCTCTTTTCGTCCGGTACATTTATCGTCGGATAAAACGGCATATATTCTCCTTATAAAACAAAACAGCCCTCTCTGTCATTGCGAGGCGGAGCAACTTGTTGCGACCCGGCGGTATTGAATGAAACATGTTTCAGACCCGCCGGTGACCGAGCCCGCAGGCGAGACCCAGTTCTCAAACTGGCCGCGGCAATCCGTCGGCTGTTTTGTATAACCATTTAGCGCCAGCATACGGATTGACAAACACAGATATTTCTGATATTTTCCAAAACAGAGCAACATCAACTCCGTCATGACGAGTAAGTGTAGGCGTGGCGGCAGTAGCCTCGGCAGAGTCCTTAACCTCTCCGTTGACACATGTTGCTCTTTGCTTCTGACTGTGATATATTATTACCGTACCGAGGAGAATGCGGAGTACTAGCAATGACTTCTTGAGAAGTAAATTGCGCCGCAATAACTCGGTTATTTTTATATCCCTTCGCAATAATAAATATCGATGGGCGTGGCTATGTCCGGGCCCTTGTCATCGCTGTGCGGGTAGGCGCAGTTGTTTATCATATAGCGGATCCCGGTCTCGTCTTTGTGGACGGAGAGCAATAAAAGCCCGCCCGGGCAGCTCTCTTCCGCAAGCTCCCATATCGCTTTAAGATGCTTTATTATTTTATCTGTATCAGTCATATTCCAATAATCCTTTCGTCTTTTCATTGAGCGGAGCGATTTATCGCGACCCGGCGGTATTGAATGAAGCATGCTTCAGACCCGCCGGACATAAATTAATTAATAGTATCGTCGGTCTTTTTGATTTACAAGCCCGGGAGCATCTGATATAGTTATATTATTAACGAATGTAAACTGTAAACAGATGAAAACTGATAAAGGAGGAGGTTCTTATGAAAAAGGCGATGAAGCTTTCATGTTTCCTGCTGGTCCTTGTACTGATGGTGTCCGTTCTGCCGGTAACTGTCCACGCCGATCCGCCAGACGATCAGTGCCCCGACTTTTATGCCGATTTAAATAATGGCGGTCATCATGAATGGGTACTTATTCATGAAGATTCCGCCACCTGTACTAAAGATGGAGCAAAATACTGGAGGTGTGAGTACTGCGGCAGAGAGCACACCGATTACACTCCCGCCCTTGGCCACAGCTGGAGCGCCTGGACTTCAAGCGGCTCAGGCACTGAGACGCGGACCTGCTCCCGCTGCGGAGATACAGAGACCCGCAGCGTCGCGGTCACGACGACCGATCCGCCCGAAACACCGGCTCCCGATTCGAAAGTTAAAGTTACCAAGAGCCCTACCGGTGAATCTGTTGCCGCAGGCGAAGACGCATGGTTCGTGGCCCATGCCGACAATTCCACGGGTACAAGCTGGTATGTTCAGAGCGCGGACGGAGGCACTGTATATTCCGCAGCCGATGCTCCATCACATTTCCCCGGGCTCTCTGTGAGCGGAGCGAACAGCGATTCGCTTCACCTGTCCGGTATTCCGGTTTCGATGAGCGGGTGGTCAGTCTATGCTTCATTCAGCGGGAACGGAGGCCCCGTTTATACCGGAGCCGCAAAGATCAACGTTACGCCTGCCACTCCCGCACCCGCGACGGCGGCCCCCGCGACACCGACCCAGACACAGGCGACTCCGGTTCCGACAGAAGAAGCCGCGGTGACCC
>JAFRAF010000009.1 GCA_017405545.1 Oscillospiraceae bacterium
GACGGCCCTCGTTATCATATCCGTGCTTTACACCAAGGGCGGTATCCTTGCCTCCGGCGCCGCGGAGGGGGTTGACAAGACAAACATGGCCCAGATCGCCTTTTCTTCCGTCTTCGGCACCGCCGGCGGAAACATATTCGTCGCTATTTGCCTGCTCTTCTTCGCGTTTTCCACAATACTGAGCTGGAACTACTTCGGCAAGGTGAACGTCACCTGGCTTTTCGGCAAAAAAGCCGCCGTGGTTTACTCGATTTTGGCCGTCATACTGATTTTCCTGGGGTCCTGCCTTTCCAACGATTTTGTATGGGAACTGTCCGACCTGTTTAACCAGCTCATGGTCATCCCCAACGTCATGGCGCTGCTTGCCCTCTCATCCATAGCCATCGCCTCCGCTAAAAGCGCGGGCAAACGCCGTGCCGGCGGCGAGCGGCTGGAATAATCGGGACAAACCCTCCGGCCAGCCGGTTTCCGGCGGCATTTTGCGTGACGTACATGTAAATAATTGAATAAAAAAGAAATAGCCCCTGACTGCCACAACCAGTCAGGGGCTATTTCTCCAATATTTTATTATCTAACATCATTGGTTACCTCTCTGTCTCAGATTCCGCGAAACCAAAACGTTTCAAAACAGGAACTCAATATATACTAAACGCTCAAAGCGAGCTATACGTCCGATGAAAGCTTCCGGTATGCTGTTTTGGTAGATGTCGGTTTTTGATTCCCTTGATGTGGTTAAAGTGTACTATAAATCCTGGAGCTTGTCAATAGTTTTTGTGCAAATTACACAAAAAATTATTATAGCAGAAAACCGCTTTCCTTTATTATTTGCCGGCTGCCGGCTATGCCGGAGGTCTTGTGCGGGCGGTCGTAGGTCATGGCCTTACCCTCCAGTGTGAGGAAAACTCCCCCTGCCTCCTCGACGATCAGTGCGCCCGCGGCGTAATCCCAAAGGCTGAGCTCGGATTCGAAAAACAGCCCCACGCGCCCCGCCGCCGCGTAGCACAGATCAAGAGCCGCCGAACCGCTTCGCCGCACATCCTGGCAGCGGCCGAATATGGAACGCACACGGTCGAAGGTCTCATCCGCGTAATCCATATTGTACGGCGACGTGCCGAACATGACGATGGAATCGGCGAGAGCTCCGCTGAAAACGTGGATGGCTTCACCGTTGAGAAAAGCGCCCTTTCCCATTTCGGCGGTAAACAGTTCATCCTTATATACGTCATATACCGCCGCGGCTATTGGCCGGGCGTTTTTCGTACAGCCGATGGAGGTGCAGCTATGACCAATCCGATGGACAAAATTCGCCGTTCCGTCGATCGGGTCGATGATAAAGGTCAGGCCGTCGTCGGCCGCTGTGTTTGCGTCGCTTTCTTCACATATAAAACGGGCGTCGGGAAAAGCTGAGGACAGTTCCCTGACCGCAAACTCCTGGATTTTCACGTCATAAGCCGTCACCAGATCGCGGCGGCTCGTCTTTTCCCTGGCTGCGGCGTGTTCCACGTCGGCGTTGAGCATCATTTTCCCGCATTTTCGGGCAACATGCGTCATGACCTGCAAAAGCCGGGAGGGTTCATAGGTGTCGTGCATGGTTTTTCTCCTGTTTGTTTTTGTGGTCAGAGCAGCGCCCTGCCGAAATCATAGGCCTCCTGCAATTCCCCGCTCCTCTCCGCCGCCTCATTCGGGTCGGAAATGCCGCCGCAGAAAAGGGAGCCGGTAAGCTCCGCCTTCTCAAAGCAGTCGACCCAGCCTCCAAGGCCGCTGACGGCTTTTTCCGGGACGTGCTCTCCGTCCTCCGTCGCCACGGAGAGCATGTACACCCTGCGGAACTTATAATTCGAGGAATATAGGGTGTTCATGCGGTCAAGGAGCGTTTTCATCTGGCCGCTCATTTCGTAGTAGTATATGGGCGTAACGAAGACCAGCGTTTCCGCCTCCATGACCTTTTCGGTTATCCACGCCGCGTCGTCGTCGATGACGCATTTATGGGCGTTCTGGCAGGCCAGACAGCCGATGCAGAAACTGATTTTTTTGCCCTTCAGACTGATATGCTCCACCTCGTGGCCGGCGTCCCTGGCCCCGGCTATGAGCCGCCGGGCCAGAATGTCGGAGTTGCTGTTTGCCCGCAGGCTGGTGGTAATGACAAGTACCTTACTCATAATGGTCTCCTTTATACTAGCTTTGTTTTTTCCTCTACAAATCCCGATTTACACCCAAGTTCTATAATTTTATCTCAGGGAAGTTAATAACGGACAACATAGTTCATCACTTTTTCAGCTGTATCAAAACTAACCATGCTGCTAACGCCGTTTTTAAGCCAATTGTTGATGTTACCGGGATTCAACTTCAGATCCGTATAAATTCTATAATTAGTACAGTCCTTTTCTTCCATAAGGCGCAGCACTTTTTTGCGCATTTCGCACTTTAATGCCTCATCCCGCATAGGAGCATTTCGTGACACAAGGAACGAGTTCCATACCTTAAGATACTCCTCCGGGGCTCTGCCTTCCGACAAAATGGATTCCAAGTCCTCAGAGTCAAAACCCTCAAGAATGTTGCGCATTGCAGGTCCAGCACGAGACTCCGGGAGACTCTTCATAAGAAGGCCCTTTTTATTTGCCGCAACGGCATAAAGCACCAGCGGAGCCTGCAGGCGGACGTTTCCCGCCAGAGACTCTTCTGCAAGCCTTTTTATATCCTGAGTATTCGAACAGGACAGTTTTCTCACATAATGAGAAAGAAAGCCCTTAAACGTCCAGTTCCTCATCAGGTCCGTACCTCCTGACATATTCGTTGTAGTCACAAAGAAAGCTCTTGTACGAGTGCTCGTTTAATGCGCTGGCCTTTGCCTCGTCTTCATCTAAAGCCAAGTGCTTTAGTCTCTCCCAGTCAATATTAGCTAAAACCTCATCAGAAATAATATCCTGTCGGTCAACCGCTCTGCTTGAAAAGAGCTTGGCAATTACTATGTCCTCAAGAGACGCCGTATAGAAAATGATTTTCCTTCCGCCAACCGAAAGAGGCTTTAGCCGATCTTCATAGTTATAGGGGAAATTGTTGACATATGCAGAAACCAGGAGATTGGCGTCGTATTTGGCAAGCAAATGTCTGATTTCCGGAGAGGCGTCAAGTGTATCTATATCCTGAGTAGCTCTCGTTATCGTATCTAAAAGAACAAGGCCGCTTCCCCCAACAATGACTATACGGTACTGTTCATCGTTGTCAATAGTCGAGAATGCTTCCATATCCATCTTGTTCAGACGATCAAGTATATCTGCTTTGTCCATAACGCACCTCGTAATTTTGAATAATAGTATTATTTAAAACTATTATACGTACCGGTTGAACACTTGTCAACCGTTTCTAAAGAGAGAGATTGAAAAGACCATCTCCCTCTTCGCATGATCAAAAATTAACCTCTGCAAATGTTATTGATAACGTTCTAAACATTACAAAAACGAACTCTAAAAATGGCTGGTGACCTGACATCTTATAAAAGAAAAATATCATGTACGACGATGTCATTTATATCAAAA